>PMYD01000125.1 GCA_003171335.1 Phycisphaerales bacterium | reverse complement strand
ATCAAACACAGCCGCTCCCCCGTCAAGGGGGAGGGGTTCCACGGCAGTCATTTTGCAGCCACCGCCTGCTGCCCAATCGAGCCCAAGGCCGCGGCGGCGGCCGGCTGCTTTCCCGGCCGCAGTTTCCTGCGTGCCGCCCACACCCGCCCCAGAATCGCGCCAAGCTGGCCGCCGCGCGTGAGCATCTCGGTAGTGAGCCGTACAGCGCCCCGCCGCACGGGTGGAATGATGCGCCGGCGGGCGACCACCACGGCCAGCCGGCTCAGCACGCCCCTGGTGCGCCCGACGAACGGCAGCGGATCATCCCACGCCCACTCCGCATCGACCATCGGCCCGCGCAGCAAGGTCGCCCAATGCTCTAAGCTCAGCTCCCCGCGGCGCATCAGGGCGCTGGCCGCGAACACCTCATCCAACAGGTGAATCCAGCGAACGCCCGCGCGATAGTGGAAACACGGCCGCACCGGCAGGCCCAGCATGTCGAGGTAGGCCAGGTACGGCAGGTCGATGCCCGCGCGGCCCGCCACGGCGGTCGTGCGCACCGCCCGCGTGTTGACCTCGATGAGCTTGAGCTGACCATCGCGCGGGTCGCGCTTGAACTCCACGCACCCGATGCCGCGGTAGCCCAGCCCCGAGAGCAGGCGAATGGCGGCGTGCATCGCCTCGGCATCTCGCACCGTCTCCGTCAGGCAGCAATAGCCGAACCGCGGCGGGCTCTGGCGCAGTTTCTTGCGCACGCAGCCGGCCAGCGCCCGGCCTTCGCGGTCGAAGTAGCCCAGGAACGTCAGCAGCCGCTCATCATCCCCCGGCACGATCTCCTGGATCATCATCCGGGGCGCCAGGGGCGCCACGCGCCGGTACACCGCCAGCAGCGCCTCCGGCGAGTTCACCTCCACGGCCTTGGCGTGCCCCACCAGGGCCGCCACGCGCGTCGTCTTCCAGTGGTGGCTGGTCAGGGGTTTGATGACGGCGGGATAGGTCACCGCCCCGGCCGCGGCCGCCACCTCGGACTCATCGGCCGGCGTGAACGTGCGGGGCACGGCCAGGCCGAGCTGGATGGCGCGCTGATACAGCCGGCCCTTGTCCTGGATTTCCGCGATACACGCCGCCGGGGCCGTCGACACGCGATACCGGCCGGCCAGGGCCTCCTCGTGCCGGGCCAGAAAGCTCGCCGCGGCGTCGGAGGCGGCGAACAAGACCGGTGCCCGTCCCACCGTCCGGGCGAACTGGCGCAGGGCATCGACCAGGGCCGCTTCGTCGTCGTACAGATTCGGGCACGGCACGTGCTTGCAGTAGCGGCTGTCGAGGTCATGCAGCATGGCGTCGGGATGAAACCGGAAAACGGGCACCCCGCGGCGGCCCAGGCTTCGCACCAGCGCCAGGGCAATGTGGTTCATGCCCCGGTTGGCGCGGCGGGCGCACGTCTGGCCGCTGAGAATCACCGCCGCTGCCGGTGCACGCGTCCGATGGCGGAACATGATGAAAAGCCCTCCGTCGAAAGTCTCAGCCGCCGCAGCGCCGCGAATTCGCGGCCCGCGAAGTCCCCTGGGCTCCGCGTCGGTTACCGCGGCCTTAATAGAAGCGTAGCGCCCCCGGCTGGCAAAACCCACGGCAGCGGCAAAAACCGGGGATTGTCCTATTTCGCATCCGAAAACGCCGGATAAGAGCGCGGCGCGGTTTTTTTACGACTCGCGAGTCATGGCCTGCACGACAAACTGCCCATCGCCGGCGGTGGTGACCTCGTACAGCTCGTCGAACCCCTCGCTGAATTGGGGACGCTCCAGCCGCCGATACGTGGCCACGACAGCCGCCGCCGGAATGGATTCCTTCCCCGGCCGCTCGCGGTTGCGGCGCAGGCACTCCTCCAGCGGGGCGGCAAAGAAGTACCCCACGACGCGAAAGCCATGCGCCCTGGCGGCCTCGATATAGCGCCGGCGAACCTGGGCGGTGGGGTTGGTCTTGTCGATGATGAAGCGCTGGCCCGCCGCCAGGCAGGCCTCCAGCAGCAGGGTTTCGCGGCGGTGAGTCCGCAGCATGTCCAGGTTGATCCGCAGGTGCGAATCGAACAATCGCTCTTTGGCGAAGGTGGACTTGCCCGAACCCTGCGCGCCGATGAGTATCACGGCTTCCATCGCCTGCATCCCGCCATCTTCACGCCGAGACCCTCACGCCCACGGGGCCGGCACTTTCGCCGCGGCCATGAGGCGTGTCACCTTTTCCTGCTTTCGTGGCCTGCCTAGCCGAAGCTCGGCACATCCATAACCCGCCCGCCCTGCATGGCCGAGGCGTGGGCGCAAATGCCCACGGCACACCAGTTGGCCGCGGTCACCGCGTCGATGGCCGGTTTGCGGCCCTCGACAATGCTGCGGACAAACTCATGCGCCAGCCGCGGGTGCGAATTGCCGTGCGTGGCTTCGGCATTGCGGATCGACTCGGGCAGGGATTCGAAATTCAGCGGGAAGTCCGGCTTCTCCACCTGCATGGGAATGCCCAGGCCATTGGCCGGAAGCGGCAGGGCGCGGACCAGCTCGCCCGTGCGCGAGAAGAAGCTCAGTTTTTCCCCGTAAATCTCGTACTCCTCGCTGTACTTGGCGGCCGTGGCGAAGATCGTCCGCGTCACTTCGGCGGCAATGCCGGCCCCTTCAATTTCAAAGAGCATCGACTCGATGGGGTACGGGTTGCCGTACCGCGAGTGAAACTCCTCTTTCATCTTGCCCGAGCCGAGGCAGAAAACGCGGCTGGCGCGGCCGGCGGTGATGTCCAGCAGGGGCGAGACGGCGTGCGTGATGTAGTGCATCGGCGGCAGGCCCTCCCACACGCGAAAACCCTCCAGGTCCTGGTAGTGGGCCGCGCGCAGGAATTGCAGCCGGCCAAATTCCCCCCGCCGGTGCAGTTCCTTGGCGAAGAGGTACTTCGTGGAGAAGACCATCGTCTCCATCATCATGAAATTGCGGCCGCTGGCGCGCTGGGCGGCGATGACCGCCCGCAGCTCCTCCAACATCATGCCCATGGGCACGGCGCAGGCACAATGCTTGCCCGACTTCAGCACCGCCGCCACGGGCTCAGCGTGCCAGGTCACCGGCAGGCAGACATGCACGGCGTCGTAGTCGGGGCTGTTGACCAGCTCGTCAAAATTGTGGTGCTGCCGGGTGAAACCCTCGCGCCCCATGGCGTCCAGCCGGTTGGCGGCGCCATCGCAAATGCCCACATATTCCACATCCGGGTGATTGCGGTAAATCCGCGCGAACGAGGCCCCAAATCCCAGCCCCGCCACCGCCATGCGAACCTTCTTGCCGGCCATGTCTTTCTCCACAGGCAGCGTTAAGTGTTACGTTCCGTCAACCGTTGCCACATCCGTTATCCGTTACGGCGCCGCCGGAGCGAACGACTTCACCTATACCGCGCCAGCGCGGCCGGGAAAAGCGCTTCACCACCGATGCGTTGCCGGCCGCGATTCCGAGCCTGCTTCGCCTTTGGGCGGCCGCATGAAGACGTCAAAGCCGTACGCCCCCAGGTCGCCGGCGACCTCGAGGTGGAATTTCGGCCGCGCCTGCGTGGCCAGCGGCCACTTGTACTGCCCCAGATCGGCCGGCAGCCGGGCCTCGGCGGCGGTCGTCGGCAGGAGCGGGACGATCTGCGACCAAGGCAGGCCGGCGGCCACGATGTGCAGATCGTTGGCCTTGAGATGATAATCGCCTCGCGCCACATCCCAGAACGGCGGGGACTCCCCCGCCGGTGCGATGTAGCTGGCCTCGAGATTGGCGGCGGCGGGCCCATTGCCAAAATTCTTCGACAGCCAGTTGTGCGAGCCGCTGATGATGACCTCGCTGAACGGCCGGCCGGCGGCCAGTTGAACCAGTTGCTGGCCGTGCTCGGTTGTATTGCCATCCCAGATGATGTTGTTGATCAGCCGCACGCGCGTCTGCGTGGCGGAGAGTTCCGCCACCGCCGCGGCGAAGGGCGTGACAATCGTGTTGTGAATGAGCCACAGCGTGCCGTTGTGCTCGAATTCGCCATCAGCGCCGAAATGGATCACCGCGTGGTTGCCCGCACCGTTGGGGTCCTTGATGATGATGTTGCCCAGCAGCACGGCATCGCTGAGCCGGCGCGTGGTCTGCCGCTCACCATCGACCAGGTCCAACTCGCGATTGGCCGAGTCGTGGATGTAGCAATACCGCACCAGCATCAGGTGGCAGCGGCTCTTGATGTTGTGCCCGTCGAGGCTGGAGGCGACCTCGCTGTTGGTGATCATCGCGCTCGTACCACCCAGGTACAGGTTGTGGCTTTGGCCCTTCCGCGCGGAGGCGCCGTTGGCGTAAATGAGGCAGCTCTCGATCCGCTGGTTGGCCGCCGCGAAGGTCGTGCCGTCGCCGCCGGACATGATGCCCATGTCGCAGCCGTGAATCTCGCAATCGCCGATCGTGACATTGCTGGCCCGGTCGATCCGCACGCCGGCGCCGTTGCCCTCGGCGTTGTGGGCCTCGACCAGCTCAAACCCCTCCAGGCGGCCGCCCTCGGCATCCGGGCCAAACTGCACGATGGCCCGCGGCATCCGCCCTTGGCCCGTGTAGTCCACGCCCTGGCCGCTCAAGCATAGGCGGCGGCCGGCCTTGTCGTGAATGCCGCGGATCGTCAGGTGCGCCTTATCCACGTTAATGGCTACGCGCTCATAGGGCTCACCATCCTCGCGCGGGAAGATAACGATCGTGTCGCCCGCGTGCGCCTGGGCCATCGCCCGCTCGATCGTCGGGCACATCTTGTGCGGCCCGACGGTGATCTCGCCCGCCCGGGCCGGCAGGCACGCCGCCAAAATCGCCGCGATGCAAATCACGGCACCGAACCATAATTTCATGTGAGACAATGGATTAGATGGCTTGTTACAGATATCTGAACTGGGGAATTTCCTCAGTTGCCCCCACGCTTGGGTTGGCGCGTTACGGATAATGGAACTGGGGAATTTCCTCAGTTGCCCCAGCCCCGAGATCAGCGCGTTACGGATAATGGAACTGGGGAATTTCCTCAGTTGCGCCGCGCTGTGCCGCGGCAAATGCCGTGTTTCTATAGCAAAACTCGGCACAAATAATCCGAATAATCCTGTATTTTCGCCATATTCACGCACGAATCGACATGATATGCCCGAGATATGGTTACCATACGACCTGGAAGTCCAAACTGGCAAAATCTGCCTCCGCAAACGTCTCCTCTTACGACACCCAAACAACGCATTGGTTAGTATAGTATAACCTTGGAATTCTGCCTGTCAAGAGGGAAAGACTTTTCTTTCGAAGGTTCGGCTCACTTGGCGTACGGTGCTGCATAGGCACGCCAAATGGCCACCCGCTCGCAGGCCGCGCCATCCTCGCGCCGGTAGATCATGATCGTATCCCCCCACCTGAATCAAGCGTGGAAATAATTCATGCCGAATTAACTTTCCTTTGGCCTCCGCCTGCCGTACTCTTCGAACCGTCTAGTCGTTGGCCGCGAAAAGGCCGGGGCGGCGGGTTTTCGCTTGGGGCGCGAACTCGTCTCCCATGCTGGAAAGGATGCCAAAATGTGGCGGGGCAGCGTTTGTTCAATCGTTTTCTTTGTTTTGCTGAACGCAACCACAGTCGCTTGGGGAACGACGGATATTAACATTCCGGACCCAAATCTGGCGAAAATCATTCGAGCCGACCTCGGGATCGCCGCCGGACAGCCTATCACGGACGACGCGATGCTCAGCTTAACAAACCTGTTTGTACAGGCTCTCTCGGGAGTCACATCCCTGGATGGGCTTCAATATGCTTCGAATCTCAATTCATTTGGTATATCGGACGCTCGGTTGGACCAGAATTTTGCCCCGATAGAGGGACTCCCCAACCTCTCCACCCTAACACTTGCGAACTGCAACATAGCGGACCTCTCCTTCGTTTTGAATATGCAACATCTTTCGGATCTTGATGTGACTGCAAATCCGATACAGAGCATACCACAGTTTCCCAAGACAGCTCCCCTTGTGACTCTTATGGCCTGTTGTAGCAACATTCATGATATTAGCGGCTTAGATGAACTGAGTACGCTTGAAGTTGTGGATATTCGGAGTAACCACCTGGATGAGCACGCTTACGCTATCGATATACCCCTCATAATAGCCAATAACCCGCACTTGGGGTACGCGTTCTTCTACGACCCAGTGCCAGAGGCCAGTTGCTTTATGTATGTGTTCGCATCCTTTGGAGTAGTCGTGCTTCTGAAAGGTAAGAACATGGCAACGTTCAATCGCTTACGCGTCGGAGAAGCTTTCAGCAAACTAATGGGCCGGGGTAGCATTTTGTCAATAGTTCTTCTTGTTTTGCTGTACGCAACGAAAGGGGCCTCGGGAACGATGGATGTTAATATTCCTGACCCTAGTCTGGCCAAGCTCATTCGCTCCGACCTCGGGATCGCCGCCGGACAGCCTATCACGGACCAGGCGATGCTGGGCCTGACCGACTTGGTCGTACAGCCTGATTCAGTCACATCCTTGGATGGTCTTCAGTATGCTCTAAACCTGAATAATTTGATCATGTCGTATTGTCAACTGGACCAGAATTTTGTCCCCATAGAAGGACTTCCAAACCTCAGGGGCCTAGTACTTATGGACTGCCGCGTAACGGATCTCTCCTTCGTTTTGAATGCGCCTTATCTTTGGTCACTTGAAGTCGATAATAACCCGATTCAGAGCATCCCGCAGTTACCGCAAACGTCTTCCCTTTCGACGTTCACGGCTACCAACTGCGACATTCATGATATCAGCGGCTTGGACAATCTGACCACCCTTGCAGCTCTAGACATTCGGACTAACCCTCTGGATGAGCACGCTTACGGGGTCGACATACCCCTCATAAGAGCGAATAACCCACACTTGGCAACTCTCATGTATGACCCAGTGCCCGAGGCAGATGGTTTTATGTATGTCTTTGCATCCTTTGGAGCAGCCCTTCTTATGAAAGGTAAGAAAATGACCATTTACGATCGCCTACGTTTACGCAAAGTTTTCAGCAATCTGAGCAACAAACTTATCGCGAGCTTTTGCGCTGTCTCAATAGCCGCCTCTTTTGCTTTCATTGGCACCGCCAATGCCGCTGATGTTACTATTCCAGACACAAATCTGGCGAAAGTTATTCGATCCGACCTTGGGATCGCAGCAGGACAGCCTATCACGGACGAGGCGATGCTCAGCTTAACCGACCTGTTTGTACCGGCTCTTTCGGGGGTAACATCCCTGGAAGGGCTTCAATATGCTTCAAACCTGAATTCGTTTGGTATATCGGATGCTTGGTTGGACCAGAATTTTGTCCCGATAGAGGGACTCCCGAATCTCAACACCCTGATTCTTTCAAGCTGCAATATAGAGGATCTCTCCTTCGTTTTGAATATGCCGAATCTTTTGTGTGTGGATGTGACTGGAAACCCGGCACAGACAATACCAGAGTTTCCTAAGACGTCTCCCCTTCTGAGTTTCAGCGCTATGTGCAGCAACATTCATGATATTAGCGGCTTGGATGAACTGAGTACTCTTGTAAATGTGGAAATTCGGGGTGACCCTCTGGATAAGCAGGCTTATGATATCGATATTCCGCTCATAAAAGCTAATAACCCGCGTCTGGGCGTCTTCTCGTATGACCCAATCCCGGAGCCCAGTTGTTTTTTCTACGTTTTCGCATCCTTTGGATTAGCCATTCTACTGAAAGGAAAGAAAATGGCCATGTTCGATTGTTTAGGTTTGGTGAAGGCTTTCAGCAACCTAAGCAAGAGGCATCTCGCCAGTATTTTCGCACTCTCTATTTGCGCTTTCTGCTCCTGCATTGGGACCGCCGAAGCCGCTGACTTCTATTGGATAGATGCAAACGGCAAATGAGATGATCCGTGGAGTTGGGATCCGAATTATAATTATCCCGGATCAAGTGATAACGTCTATATTAACAACGGGAGCTACCCTCAATTTCCAGGAGACATTACTAATAGGACATTCTACGCTAACAACGTAGACATAGTCTGGGGAGGCATCAATCATCAGTACAGCACTTTGAACATCTACCAGTCGCTTTTTATCGGCACTGCTCCTGGCATGATAGGAACTTATGACCTTCAGACGTCCTCTGACAATAACTACCAGTGTCTTCTCCAAGCAAGTTCTACATACATCGGATATGGTTCGAACACCCGTGGCAATTTGAACATGTACGGGTCTACTTTTCCCTATTCTCTCGTGACGAACGCCCAGCTTGGTCAGCTTTACGTCGGCTCCCAAGGAGGCACGGGGCAGATTACTATAGATGGCAACAGCTACGATCAAGGTTGGCCTCGCCTTACCGCTGGGACCATGTGGTTGGGTTATAGCAGCGACTATAACGGGAATCCCGGTGTTGGGGTACTGTCTCAAAACTACGGGGTGCTCAGTGTAGGCGAATTGGACATAGGGAACCGAAGCGGTGCACTCGGCTATTATGCGATTTCGCACGGAACATTGAATGCCAGCACCTCATTGCGTATCGGTTCTTATTATTCCGACTCCAACGGTACACTTATTGATTCCGCGGACAGTTTCAATTGCCCCAACGTGGAGGTTGGATCAACTGGATATTTGCAGGTTTTCACTGGCCGTACGTATCAGACTTTTACGATTGACGCTAATGGCGAAGCGTGTTTCTGGGATGGCAACAGTATCTGGTTCACAATGGAGATTGAAACTTCCGGAACGAACCGTGGTTCGGGAAATATCTCGGGAATCTTAGAGGCAAACGAATTGCAAGTTGGCGGCTTTTCGACTGCAAGCTGTTCCCAATTCAGCGGGAGCTTGGTTCTGCTCAACAACGACCTTTGTCTGGGCTTATCCTCGGACGGTAACGGCTTCTATGTACTTCAGGGCGGGATCCTAGGGGCGATGCAGATCGACGTAGGATGCGCCGGAAAGGGTACCTTCACTCAATCCGGCGGCCAGGCCGTCATCCTTGACACGCTCTTAATAGGTGACCAATCCGGCTCAACCGGCACGTACACTATTACCGGCGGCAGTATTGATGCCAACAACATCGGCGTGGGCCAGGTGGATGCCAACAACGGTTGGAACGGCACAGGCACTCTGAAAGTCGACTCCAACAGTGCCTGCATCACCGTTCACAAGACTCTCCACTTCGGCGCGAATGGCACATACACCGTAGACCCAAACTACCACCCAACCCTGATCATCCAGCCGGCGACCAAGGGCACGGCATCGGTACAGATAGCAGCTACAGACCCCAATAAGGTTGCGGGCCTTGGCAGGACGACGCTCGTTTGCCAATTCAACGCCACAGACGCCAACATGTCGACGGTCAACCTGGAGGTTGCCGGCAAGGCCTATGACCCAAATCTGGTGGTGGGCGGGGTTGACAACAACTTCAGCACGGCCAATTTTGTTATCGATACGCTGGTCGTCGGCCTCCAGGGCGCGGGGCCGAGCAAGTGCGGCACGACGCTCAACTTGGTCAAGAACTATGTCAACGATGCGAATGCCGTTTACGTTCGGAATCTCATCATGGCTGAGGGTGCGTTCATCAAGCCGAATGGATTTAAGCTTTATTACCTCAAGGGAGGAACTGCAAGACGGTTCTTCCCAGGTGACGCCAATCTCGACGGAGTTGTTGACGGCGTGGACTTTCTCGCCTGGCAGTCCGGCTACGGCAATAACACTACCGGAACATGGGCTATTGGCGACTTCAACGGCGACCGGAAGGTGGATGGAGTCGATTTCCTCATCTGGCAGTCGAACTACCCCAGCGGCGGTCTTTCGCCCCTGGGTGTCAACTCCGCCGCCAGCCCGGCACGTTCCCTGATTGATCTTAACGGCGATGGAATTATCAGTATCGAGGAGGCGGAGAAAGCCTTCGACGGCCTCCCAAATGCCAAGTAGAACCTAAAGCGCGGATCCCGGTAGGCCGACTCACTCGGGCCGCTTATCGACCACCTTCTCGGCGGCCGCGCGCAAGCTCTTGGGTTCAGCGAAGTTAACCTTCGCCTCCACATCCAACGCCGCCTTGATGCGCTCGGCGATCTGGGTCCGTAGAGCCCCTAACAGCCGGGGCTCATCGAGCGAGGGCGTGAGGTCGGAGACTTCCACCTTGATTTCCAGCGTATCGACGCCGCCGGCGCGGTCCAGGAGGATCTGGAAATGCGGGCTGGTGCGGCCGATTTCCGTGAGGATCTGCTCGATCTGGCCGGGGAAGAAGCCCACGCCGCCGAACTGGATGAGGTCGTCGCACCGTCGGGCGATGCGCGAGAGGCGGGCTGTCGTGCGGCCGCACGCGCAGGGGGAAAAATCCACCGAGGCGATGTCGCCCGTGCGGTAGCGGACCAGGGGGAAACCTTCCTTGGTAATGGTGGTGAAGACCAGCTCGCCCTCCTGGCCGGCCGCCAGCGGCTGGAGCGTCCGCGGGTCGATCACCTCGACGATGAAGTGGTCCTCGTTCACATGCAGGCCGCAGCGCTGCGGGCATTCGCCGGCCACGCCGGGGCCGAGGATGTCGGCCAGGCCATACGTGTCCATGGCCACCAGGTGGAGCTGCGATTCGAGTGAGGCGCGGGTCTGCTCGCTCCAGCGCTCCGAGCCGAAGATGCCCAGCCGCAGGTGAAGCTGCTCGGGATGCACGTGCACCTCGGCCAGTGCGGCGGCCAGCCCCAGGGCGTGGCTGGGCGAGGCGATCAGGGCAGTCGTTTTGAAATCGCGCATGATGGCGATCTGCTTCTCCACGCTGGCCGGCTGTGCGGCGGGAATGACCGAAGCGCCGATCTGCTCGGCCCCCTGGTGGAAGCCCAGGCCGCCGGAAGAAAGGCTGTAATCCAGGGCGATCTGCACCACGTCGTGCTCGGTGATGCCGGCGGCCACCAGCAGCCGCGCGGTGCATTCGGTCCAGTTCCGCAGGTCGTTGCGGGTGTAGCCGACGACCACCGGCTTACCGGCGGCGAGGCTGGAGTGGATGCGCACGATGTCGCGCAGCGGCAGGGCGAACATGTCGTACGGGTAACTGCGGTGCAGGTCATCCTTGGTGGTGAAAGGCAGGTCCGCCAGGGCGCGGACCTCGCGGATGGTCTCCAGGTTCACGCGGTTGGCATCGAAGGCCGCGCGGTAGAAGGCGACGTTGCGGTACACGCGGTTTAAAGTCGATTGCAGCCGCTCGATCTGGAGCTGCTCGAGCTCCTCGCGACTGAGCGACTCGACCGCCGGACTATACAGCACGGTTGGATCCATGGTTGTTGTCCTCGTCGACGCGTGAATATTCCTTGCCCAGATAGGCGCGGCGCACTTCGGGGTTATCCGCCAGTTCCCACGACTGGCCCTCCAGGACGACCTGGCCGGTCTCGATCACGTAGCCGCGGTCGGCCACGGCCAGGGCGGCCCGGGCGTTCTGCTCCACCAGCAAAATGGTCATGCCGCGCTGCTTGAGGGCGGCCACCGCCGCGTACAGGTCGCGCACGACCAGCGGCGCCACGCCCAGGGAGGGCTCATCCATCATTAAGAGCCGCGGCTGCGACATGAGCGCCCGGCCAATCGCCAGCATCTGCTGCTGGCCGCCGGACAGCGTGCCGGCGAGCTGGCCGCAGCGTTCGCGGAGAATCGGGAAGAGGCCGTACACAGCCTCCAAGCCCTCGTGAATCGAGGGACACTTTGCGCCGCGCCGCCGGCAGGCGTAGCCGCCCAGGATGAGGTTCTCGCGGATCGTCATGTTGCCAAAGACATGCCGGCCCTCGGGCACCAGGGCGCAGCCGCGGGCGACGATCCGCTCGGCGGCGACGGCGGCGATTTCGGCGCCATCCAGCGCGATGCTGCCGGCCTGCGGAGCCAGGATGCCGGCGATGGTCTTTAGGAGCGTGGTCTTGCCCGCGCCGTTGGCCCCGATGATGGCCACGACCTCGCCGGGCGAGATGTGCAGCGACACGCCTTTCAGCACGCGCAGCGGGCCGTAGCCGGCCTCAAGATTGCGGATTCGCAGCATCGCCATCACCCAGGTAAACGCGGATCACCTCGCGGTTTCGCTGAATGGCCCGCGGCGGCCCTTCGGCGATTGTGGCGCCCTGGTCGAGCACCATCACCTCATCGGAGATATCCATCACCAGCGACATGTCGTGCTCGACCACCAGGCAGGTAATGCCGCGGTCGCGGATCTTCGTGATCAGCGTGGCCAGGACCTTCGTCTCGTAGATATTCAGGCCCGCGGCCGGCTCATCCAGGAGCAGTAGCGCCGGCTCGGTGGCCAGGGCCCGGGCGAATTCCACCAGCCGCTGGCGGCCGAAGGGGAGGCTGGCGGCCAATTCGCCAGCGCAGGAGCCCAGGTTCAGGTCATCCAGGATGGCGCGGGCCTGGTGCTCGATGGCCCGCTGCTCGCGCCAGGTGGGCGGCAGATTCAAAAGCCCGGCGAGAAAGCCGCTGCCCGTCCGCACGTGGCGGCCAACCATGACGTTTTCCAGCACGGTCATCTGGCCGAACAGCCGCGTCGTCTGAAACGTGCGGGCGATGCCCAGCCGGGCGACGGCGTGCGGCCGGGCGGCGGTAATCTTTCGTCCGCGGAAGAACACCTCCCCGCCGTTGGGGGCCAACGTGCCGGCGATGAGGTTAAAGAGCGTGCTCTTGCCCGCGCCATTGGGTCCGATCACCGCCTGGATGGCCCCCTGGCGCACGCGGAAACTCACATCCCGAACAGCATGCAGGCCGCCGAAGAAGCGGTTGAGCTTGCAGGTTTCGAGGATGGGGTCACTCACGGTGCACCTTCGCCTCTACCGGCGGCGGCGCGGCAGGCGACGGCGCGGGCTTTCGAAAGTCCCGTCGGCTCATCGTTTGCCTTACCTGGCTCATCATCCGCCGCCACGTGGAAGGTCGCAGCAGGCCCTCGGGGGCCAGCACCATGATCGCCACCAGGATGAGGCCGAAGACCGCATCGTCGTACGTGCCGAACACACCCCGCAACGAAAGGAAATTCAGCACGACGCCCATCACCAGCGCGCCCCACAGGTTGGCCATGCCGCCGATGGCGACGATGGCGACATACCGCACCGACTTCATCACGGTCGCTTCGGAAGGGCCGATGCTGGCGTTGTAGTGCGTCAGGAAAACCCCGCCGGCGGCGGCCAAAACGGCCGAAAGCACGAACACCGCCAGCTTGTAGCGGTAGATGTCGATGCCCAGCGAGTGGGCCGCCTCCTCATTCTGGTGGATCGACCGCAGCGCCCTGCCGACGCGCGAGTGGACCAGGTTGATCGCCAGCACCATGGCGCCGAGGACCAGCGCTGTGGCGATGTAGTAGTTGGACACGCGGAACATCGCCCGGCCGTTCACCTCCAGCCCGGCAAACAGGCCAAACGGCGGCACGTTCGAGATGCCGTCGGCCTGGCCGAAGAGCGGCGTGCCCAGGACGATGCGGTCGATGATCAGCCCGAAGCCCAGCGTGGCCATCGCCAGGTAGTGGCCGCGAAGCCGAAGGATCGGCAGTCCGATCAGGACGGCGATCAGGGCCGCCGCCAGAAGCGCGATGAGCAGCGCCACCCAGGGCGAGAACGACAGGATGTCAGCCCCGTATAGATCCTGCCGCTGGAGCACCAGCCCGAGCCGGCGGCCGGCGGCGATAAGCGGCGTGTCGCGCCAGGCCATCAGGTTATAGGTCGTCAGCACGGCCGAGGTATAGCCGCCAATGGCGAAAAAGCCCGCATGCCCGAGCGAGACCTGCCCGGCGTAGCCCATCAGCAGGCACAGGCCGATGACCACCAACGCGTAGTACGCGGCCATGGTAATTTGCGTGAGGTAGTGCGTGGCCTCGCGCCAGGCGAGCGCCTGCTGCAGCCCCACGGCCGCCGCCGCCGCGATCAGCACCGGCACGTATCGGCCCAGGCGCATCACGCGGCCCTCGCCGCACCGGCCGCCGGCCGGGCGAACAGGCCCGTCGGCCGGCACACCAGCACCAGCAGCAGCACCACGATCGACACGGCCTCCTCGTACGCCACAGGGAGCTGGCTGATGGTGAACACCTCCAGCAGTCCCAGCAGCAGGCCGGCCGCCACGGCCGCCATGCTGTTGCCCAGGCCGCCCAGCACCGCCACGGTGAAACCCTTGATCGCCAGGGACGAACCCATGTCGTATTGCGTCTGCGTGATCGGCGAGATGACGCAGCCGGCCAGCGCGCCGATGCCCGCCGAAAGCACGAACGAGAGCGTCACCATCCAGCGCTCGGGGATGCCGCACAGGCGGGCCGCCATGCGGTCATCCGCGCAGGCCCGCATGGCCCGGCCGGTGGTGGTGCGGCGGAAGAACAACGTCAGCGCCGCCACGATCACGCCGCACGCGCCCAGCACCCACAGCGCCTGCGTGGAGATGTGGGCGCCGGCGATCGTTACCGTGGAGGTGTCGGTGCCGGTGAAGACCGGCAGGGCCCGCACCTTCTCATCCCACACGTGCAGCATGCCTTCGCGCATCAGGATGGACAGGCCGATCGTGATCACGATCAGCCGCAGCACCGGGGCGTGGCGAACCGGGCGGATGAAGACCAGCTCCAGCAGGCCGCCCAGCAGCATGGTCGCCGCCACCGCCAGGGCGATGGCCGCCGGTAGCGGCAGCACGCCGGCCAGCGTGATGGCGATCATCGCCCCGAGGATCACGAATTCACCCTGGGCGAAATTGATGATGCCCGTGGTGTTGTAGATGATGTTGAAGCCGATGGCCACAATGGCATAGACGCTGCCGTGCGTGATGCCCGACAGGCCAAACTGAATCATCTGCGCTGGGTCCATGCCGTAAACCTGGCTTCCACCGCCGCCGCGGCGGCTACTTCGCTTTCGCGGCCGGCGCGGCAGCCGGCGCCATCGACTTCATCGTGGCCGGCGCGGAAGCTGGCGTCATCGCCTTCATCGCGGCCGGCTGGGCCAGGATAGCGATCTTGCCATCGCGGACGGTCAGCATTTCAAACCCGTCGATCGTCAGTCCGCAGTGGTCCTTGTCGGAGAAGTTGAAGATGCCCGCCGTGCCAGCGTGTCCCTTGATGTTCTCGATCGCCTCGCGGACCTTCTCCGGATCGGCGCCGCCGGCCTTCTTGATGGCCTCCGTGAGAATCAGCAGCGCGTCATAGGCGTGCCCGCCGAACGTGCTCACGTTGTCCTTGTAGCGGCTTTCGTACTCGGTTTTGTACGCCATCAGCACGGCCTTCTGGGGATGGTCCTTCGGCAGAATCTCGGCCACCAGCAGCCGGCCGCACGGGAACAGCGTGCCGTTGGCCGACTCGCCCGCCGCCTGCACGTACTTCACATTGCCAAAGCCCATCGACTGGTACAGCGGCACGTCCAGGCCGATCTGCTTCATGTTCTTGGCCACCTGGCTCTGGGACGGCAGGGCCGACCAGTTCACCACGGCCTGCACATTGGCGCCTTTGACCTTGGTCAAGACGCCCGTCAGGTCCGTCTCGCCCTTGTCGTACACCTCGGAAATGGCCACGGTCATGCCGCTCTCGCCGGCGATCTTCTCAAGCTGCCCCTTGCCGGCGCCGCCGTAGCCGTCGCTGCTGGAGATGATGCCGATGCGGCTGATGCCGTGGTCCTTCATCGTCATGTAGATCAGCCGCACGGCGTCGGCATCGCGCGGGGGAACCTTGAAAACATAGCTGGCCAGCGGATTGACAATCGTCTCGGCCGCCGCACAGGACAGCAGGAGGGTCTTGTTCTCCTGGCAGAGGTTTTTGATGCGCATCGTCTCGCCGCTGGTCGAGGGCCCGATGATGGCCAGCACATGCTCCTCGTCGATGAACTGCGAGGCCAGCGCCTGGGCCTTGGCGGCGTCGCCGCCGGAATCCTTCATGAGCAGCTGGATCGGCCGGCCGTTCACGCCGCCGGCCGCGTTGATCGTCTCCACCAGCATCTCCGCCGTGCGCGATTCGGGCAGGCCCAGGTTCGCCGAGGGCCCGGTGATGGCGAAGATCGCCCCGACCTTGATCGGGGCCGATGCCCCGCCGCCGCTGACCGCCGGCTGACTGGCCGCCGGCTGACTGGCCGCGGCCGCCAGGACCGCCGACGCCGGAATCAACATCGCCGCCAACGCCGTGCACAACAGGTTTGCCCATCGTGATGCCATTGCTCTGTCCCTTTCGCGTTTTGGCGCCATGCTCATGCTCTTGCTCAAAGGTTTTGAATCACGCTCTCGCCCAGCAGTGCCACGCCGGCGGCGGCCAGGGCGGCGGCGGCCTTGGCGGGGTCATCCGCCTTGAAGACCACGATCACGTTGGAGCCGGTCTTGCCGAAGAACGTGTACATGTACTCGATGTTGACGCCCTGGCGGTCGAGCGGTTCGACCACCTGGTGGAGGCTGCCGGGCCGGTCGGCGATCTGCACCGCCAGCACGTCGGTCTCCTGGGCGGCGAAGTCGTGGGCCCGCAACGTCTTGAGGCACGCCGCCGGATCGTTGACGATCAGCCGCAGCACGCCGAAATCGACCGTGTCGGCCAGCGACATGGCCCGGATATTCAGCCCCTGCCCCGCCAGCAGTTCGGTCACCTCGGCCAGGCGGCCTTTCTTGTTCTCCAGGAAAACCGAGATCTGCTTGGTGGACATCGCCATCTCCTCGCGGCCCCGGCCCAGCCGGGGGCCGCTCATATTACCCCGCCGGCCGGCCGCCCACAAGAAAACCGTGCTCGTTCGGTCTCGCGTCGCTATTCACTTTTCAAGAGTACAGTCGCCGGCCGGACTCAGCTCCGG
>PMYD01000062.1 GCA_003171335.1 Phycisphaerales bacterium | reverse complement strand
CGGCACCCCCGCCACGGCACCCCTGCTCTATCTGTTCACAAGCGACTCAAGCTGATCGAGCAACGGAAGCTGGCCTTTCAGTATTTTCTCTCGCGCCGCCGGCAGCGGGAACCAAGCCGCCCGATCGACTTCCGGGAATTCGCACCTCTTGCCGGACTTGGGCGGCCATTCCATGCTGAAGGAGTTGCTCTTGAGGATGGCCGGGTCGCAATCAAATGGCACCGCCCAGGCCGTGACCATCTTGACGCCGGGCTGCCGGATGGGCGCCAGCGGCCGGAACTCACCCGAGATCATCAGCCCGGTTTCTTCCTGGAATTCGCGCACCGCGGCGGCCAGCGGCGGCTCGCCGGCCTCATATTCGCCCTTGGGAATGGACCAGGCCCCCGCATCCTTCCTGGCCCAGAAGGGCCCACCGGGATGAACGAGAAAGACCTCCACGCCGCCAGCTTGCTGGCGGTACGGCAGCAGACCGGCGCTCGACTTGGCGACCATACTCAAAATGGTACACGGTTGTCGAGAATCCTCAAAGCCACCGCCGCCGGCAATCTTGACTTCCCCTGGCCTGCCCGCTAGAGTGCACGGCCCTGATGCCGATTCATCGGCATTCGGGCCGTTAGCTCAGTTGGCTAGAGCGCCTGCTCGACACGCAGGAGGTCAGAGGTTCAAATCCTCTACGGCCCAGTGATGTAAGTTGTGCCCAATCCGCAGATTCGGACGATCCCGCCTTCCCGCGGTGGCGCAGCAAAGTGCCCGAATTTCATGGGTCAACCAGCCGCGCATGAGCTTTCTAAGGCCTATGCTGTAGATGACCTTAGGTAACTTAGACCCCTCATCTGCCGATACAATATGACACCCCCCGGGGTCCGCGCGCGCGCCGCGGTGTAAGGCGACGGCGAGCCCGGGATAGAAAGGACCGTGCTGGCCCATGCGACCGCTACGCACATTTTCCGTCGAGCCCGCGTTGCCCGAGGCCTTGAGGCCTCTGAAGGAAGTGGCCTACAACTTGTGGTGGTGTTGGCACGGCGAGGCCCAGGATCTCTTCCGCCGGCTCGATGCCGGCCTCTGGGAAGATGTCTATCACAACCCCGTCGCCATGCTCGGCCGGCTGGAGCAGCCGCGGCTCTTAGAGGCGGCGGGCGATGAGGGTTTCCTGGCCCACCTCAACCGCGTGTACACGCGGATGGAAGACTACCTCCGCGAGCCGGGCTGGTGGGGCCACACGTACGGCAATTCCCACGAGCCGCAGGTGGCGTATTTCTGCGCGGAATTCGGCATCTCCGAATGTCTGCCCATCTACTCCGGCGGCCTGGGGGTGCTGGCGGGCGACCATCTCAAGAGCGCCAGCGAACTGGGCGTGCCCCTGGTGGGCATCGGCCTCTTGTATCAGCAGGGCTACTTCCGCCAGCGGCTCAACGCCGATGGCTGGCAGCTCGAGCTGTTCCCGCGCAACGACTTCCACAACATGCCCGTGGAACTGGTGCGCGATGCCCAGGGCAAGGTGTGCAAGATCGCCGTGGATTATCCTCAGCGGGTGGTGGCCGCACAGATCTGGCGCGTCAAGGTCGGCCGCATCACGCTGTACCTGATGGATGCCAACCTGCCGGAAAACGCCCCCGAGGACCGGCAGATCACCGCGCAGCTCTACGGCGGCGACCAGGAGATGCGCATCCGCCAGGAAGTCATGCTCGGCATCGGCGGCGTGCGGGCGCTGCGGGCGCTCAACATCCACCCCAAGGCGTACCACATGAACGAGGGCCACTCGGCCTTTTTGGGTTTTGAGCGCATCCGCCTGCTCATGCGCGACAACGGCCTCTCCTTCGAGGAGGCCCGCCAGGCGGTGGCCGCCTCCAACGTCTTCACCACCCATACGCCGGTGCCCGCCGGCAACGACGCCTTCGAGCCCTGGCTGATCGACCGCTACTTCGAGCACTATTGGGGACAGCTCGGGCTGACCCGCGAGCAGTTCCTGGCCCTGGGCCGCCAGGAGCCGGCCAACAAGGATGAGCCGATGAACCTGACGGTGCTGGCCATCCGGCTGAGCACCTTCCGCAACGGCGTCTCGCGGCTGCACGGGCAGGTGAGCCGGCGGCTGTGGCACAACATCTGGCCGGCCATCCCGATCGAAGAGGCGCCCATCGACCACATCACCAACGGCATTCACACGCCCACCTGGCTCAGCCACGACATGGCCGAGCTGTATGACCGCTACCTCGGGCCCCACTGGCACGAGCAGGCGACCAACGAGGAAATCTGGCGCCGCGTCGACCAGATCCCCGACACCGAGCTGTGGCGCACGCACGAGCGCCGGCGCGAGCGGCTGGTGGCCTTCTGCCGGCGGCGTTTGCGCATCCAGTACGACAAGCGCGGCGCCAGCCAGACCGAGCTGCGCATGGCCGATGAGGTGCTCGACCCCGAAGCGCTGACCATCGGCTTTGCCCGCCGCTTCGCCACGTACAAGCGCGCCAACCTCATCCTGGAAGACCTGGAGCGGCTGAAGAAGCTCATGGCCGATGAGGGCCACCGCCTGCAAATCATCTTCGCCGGCAAGGCCCACCCGCGCGACAACCCCGGCAAGGACCTGATCCGCCAGATCGTGCACACCGCGCGGCTGCCGGAATACCGGCGCTGGATTGTGTTCATCGAGGACTACGACATCAACATCGCCCGCTACCTGGTGCAGGGCGTGGATGTGTGGCTCAACACGCCGCTGCGGCCGATGGAGGCCTCCGGCACCAGCGGCATGAAGGCGGCCGCCAACGGCGCCTTGAACCTGAGCATCCCCGATGGCTGGTGGGATGAAGGCTTTGAGCCGGATGTCGGCTGGCGGATCTCCGCCGGCGAAACGTACGACGACCTGGAATACCAGAACCGCGTGGAGAGCCAGGCGCTGTATGACCTGCTCGAAAAAGAGGTCGTGCCGCTGTTCTACAAGCGCGGCGCCGACAACCTGCCGCGCGAATGGATCGAGCGCATGCGGGCGGCCATGCGCAAGCTGGCGCCCATGTTCAACACCAACCGCATGGTCCGCCAGTACGCCGAGAAGTTCTATGCGCCCGCCTCCAAACGCTGGGACCAGCTCACCGCCGATGGCATGGCCACCGCCAAGACGCTGGCCGAATGGACCGGCCGCATCCGCCAGAACTTCGACGCCATCCGCGTCGAGTCCACCGGCGATGATGTGGATGGCGTGTGCGGCGTGGGCAAGCCCCTGCACGTCCGCACGCAGGTGCACCTGGGGGCTCTAAAACCCGAGGATGTCCGCGTGCAGCTTTGCTACGGCCGCCTGGACCCGGATGGCCAGCTCAACCACGGCGAGTACATCGACATGAAGTGGACCGGCCAGACCAACGAGGCCGGCAGCCACTCCTACACCGCCGACGTGAACTGCCAGACCACCGGCATCAGCGGCTACACCGTCCGCGTCCTGCCCTGCCACGGCGATATCATCGACGGGCGCGATCTGGGGCTGGTGCGCTGGGCGTAAGTTGATCGCTCTTACGAGAAAAAGGGAAGGCCTTGGCGCTTGCCGAGGCCTTTTCTGTCCCCGATTGCCCTGGCTTCTTGAGGACAGCATGATGACATTCCCATCAGCACAAACGCATGAGGTCCAGAGCTTGTCAGACTTCATGGCCCGCGTCGATAAATTGAGGCGCGCGGAGAATGAATACACGCAACAAGAGCGACTTCCTATTTCGCGGCCAACCTGAGGATAAGCCGCTCCTTCCACGGCTGGCGCGCCCGAACCTGGAGACGAAAGGGGATTTGCTCGAAATCGAAGAACTCATGCTCAAAGAGTTCCGCCGGACACACCCACCATTCGCGGAGTATGAAACAAAGAGTGACTGGGATCTGCTTGCAACTGCGCAACATCATGGGTTGCCCACCCGACTTCTTGATTGGACGTATAGCGCACTTGCAGCAATGTGGTTTGCAATCGGGAACTGTCGCGGAATTGATCGATGCAGCAGAAATGAGGCGATTGTCTGGATCCTGAAGTCGTGGAAGCGGGATTTCCTTAATTTTCCTACCGGCCTAAGACCGCTGGAATGCCTTCGTACGCAGATATTTCGTCCAAGGATTATCGCCCGCAGAATCGTGGCTCAAAGTGGTGTATTTACTTTGCATAAGATGCTTCGGAAGGGGGACTGCGTTCCGCTCGAAAAAGATCCACATTTCATGAGGAACTTGGTCAAAATCATTGTCCCGAGAGCACGGTTTGCAAGCATTTGCGAGCAGCTTCATATTTGTGGCGTCAATCATTCCACGATGTTTCCTGACTTGGATGGCCTTTGCCAGCATCTAGAATGGCGCTATACGAAAGAGTCGCCAAAGAGCCATGAATGATTCAATGGGGACGGGGCTGTAAGTAGCTGCCGCCGATAAGGCCTCCGTCCTCGTCTCCTTCCCCGGAATGCTCAGGAAACGCGTCGCCTCGCCTCCCGGAGCCCGAAGGGCGACTGAGGAGTAGCCCCTGGCGCTGGCCGAAGCGCAGCGCAGGCCGAGCCTGGGGGACGCGGTCGACCAAATGTCTTGGAGCCCGCCAGGGCGATTGAAGCGCCTGGTTAAAGGAGGGCCTTCGGCGACCTCGGCTCAGTCGCCCTTTGGGCTCTGGAAATAAACGAACCCGCCCCCCCCCAGGCTCGCCACCGCGCTCGCTATGCTCGCTGGTGGCATCGCCAGGGGCTACTTTCANNTCGCCCTTCGGGCTCCCGGAACCGGGGTAAGTCACTGAAATTCCCCGGCGCAAAAAATTGGGTCTGGCCGGGGGGAGAGCCAGACCCATGGGGCATTTGCTCCGCAAAGGTGGGAGCGGAGCTTCGGGGTATCGGTCACTGCCAGCCTTACTTGCCAGCAGTTATCATTCTCAACTACTCATACTACCCAAACGCCGAATCGGTTCTGCACAAATTTTCCAGATATTTCAGATTTTTTAAAATAAGCTCACAAGCACCTTATATTGAATAAC
>PMYD01000149.1 GCA_003171335.1 Phycisphaerales bacterium | reverse complement strand
GCTGACTATTCGTTCGTGGCCACGACCGATGCCTTGCACTTGTTCTGCGACGGCACCGACGTAACGCCGAATGGCGTCGACCTGCCGGGCACTGTAGGCCCAGAGTACTGGGCGACCACGACCGTTTCGAATGTCAACCTGCCGGCCGGTCAGCACGTTCTGAAAATCCAGGTCTATAACGGCGCTGCCTGGGACTTCAACTGGTTTGAAATCGATGCGCAGTAGCACGATGACGTAGTGACTTCGTGACTTCAGGGGCGCCGGGATATTGTGTTCCCGGCGCCCCTCTCTATTTTGCCGCAGTGCCGGCTACCTCTGCACCGTCGTGCAGGATAGCTGGGTCCCGTGGCTGCATCTCTTGCAACCACGCGTCAACGCAGACAAGCCCCAGGCGACTTATTGCGCAGAAAATGGCAGATACAGGGCCGTAAGATCATGTAATTCGCTCATATTGGCAGCCAAGTATCGCCTCCTGGTCAACACCATGCGAAAGAATTCTTTGGAATGTTGTTTTTGTAATATACCACTACATAATGCGAGTTCGGGGAGTTCGAGGGACACCATACTTGGAGTTCGAGGGACACCATACTTATCTCTTGACGCGTCGGCTCTATGACGCTAGACGCTATGGGACAGGCATCTTTTTCCGCAGAAGACGCGGAAGAAGGAGCCAGTCCCCTCCCACGGATTTGACGTTCTTATCCTGCTTCTAAGTGTTACAGTCTTAATCGTTTGATGACGACTGTAACACTTAGCCCTTCCGCAAGAGCCTGATACGCTCAAACTTCCCCTTCCGCAGCCGGATGCTCCTAAAGTCCTGACCCCCGCTACCGATAGGAGAGGACAAGCCGTACTGGCATACGTCGATGCCGCGCTCTGGCGGCAGATTTGCGCCGGCGCGGCCGCAAGTGAGGTTCTGGCATGAAGATTACGCAACAGCGAACTGGTCCGGCGGCGGTGGTCACGCCCCAAGGCGCGATCATCGGCGTTGAAGCAGACCAACTGAGCACGCTGCTCACGCAACTCATGGCCGAAGGGGCCCATGCCATCACCATTGATCTGAGCGATGTGTCTTTTGTCGACAGCCGGGGGCTGGAAGTGCTGATGGAGGCCGGCGAGCAGTTGATTCGAGCGGGCAAGCCGCTGCGCCTGGCCGGGGCAAATGACATCCTGCGCGAGGTCCTGCGGCTGACCGGGTTGGCGCCGCTGTTCGAGTTCGTTTCGACAGCCGGCTCCATCCCCCAGGCGGGGCAGAAATGACACTGATCCAGACACGCATGCGACTGGGCGATGCGCTGGTGGAAGAAGGGCTGCTCAGCGAGGAGCAGCTCAAGGAAGCGCTGCGCCGCCAGAAGGACACCGGCCGCCCGCTGGGCGAGCTGCTGGTGGACACCGGCGTGCTGGCCCCCGAGCAGATTCTCGAAGCGCTTTCTCGCCGCCTGGGCGTGCCGGGTGCTCGCCTGCGCAGCGGCATGGCCGATCCGAACGTGCTGCGCCTGGTCGATCGCGAAGAGGCCGGTCGCCTGAAGGTGCTGCCCCTGTTCAAGGTCCGCGACACGCTGACGGTGGCCATGGCCGAACCGCAGTCGCTGCCCACGATCGACCGCCTGCGGGCCATCACGAAATTGCAGATCCGTCCCGTGCTGGCGCTGGAGGATGACATCCGTCGCTTCCTGCGCGGCGATGGGCCGGCGGGGGAACTGGATAATGTGCTGGCCGCTCTGACCGAGTCGCAACTCGAGATGCAGAGCGATGAGCCCGAGACGGATGTGCCGGCGGCCGTGCTGGAAGCCCAGGGCGAAGGCGGGCCGGTGATCAACCTGGTCAACGCCGTGCTGCTGCGGGCCATTACCCAGTTGGCCAGCGATGTGCACATCGAGCCGGGCAAGGAGCACACGCTGATCCGCTACCGCATCGACGGCCGGCTGTGCGATGTGATGCGCCCGCCGGCGGCCATGCACGCGGCCATCGTGTCGCGCATCAAGGTCGTCGGGCGGATGAACATCGCCGAGCGGCGGCTGCCGCAGGAGGGCCGCGTCCGCCTGGTGAACGAGGGCAAGGAAGTCGACATGCGCATCAGCTCCATGCCCACCGTGCTGGGGGAGAAGCTGGTCATTCGCCTGCTGGATAAAAGCAACCTGCGCGTCCGCCTGGAAGACCTGGGCCTGCGGCCCGAGCAGATGTCGGCCCTGCTGCGGATGCTGCACCGTCCGCACGGGCTGGTGCTGGTGACCGGCCCGACCGGCAGCGGCAAGACGACCACGCTGTACTCGGCCCTCTCGGTCATCTGCAACACCGAGCGCAACGTGCTGACCGTGGAAGACCCGGTGGAGTACCAGATCGAGCGGGTCAACCAGATCCAGGTGCAGGATGCCATCGGCATGACCTTCGCCCGCGCCCTGCGCAGCATTTTGCGCCAGGACCCGGACATCATCATGGTGGGCGAGGTGCGCGATGCCGAGACGGCTCGCGTGGCCGTGCAGGCCTCGCTGACGGGCCACCTGGTGCTGGCCACGCTGCACACCAACGACGCCCCCGGCGCCATCGCCCGGCTGACCGACATGGGCGTGGAGCCCTACCTGCTTTCCGGCTGCCTCAACGGCGGCATCGCCCAGCGGCTGGTGCGCGTGATCTGCCAGCGCTGCGCGGAGGCGTACACGCCCTCCGACGAGCTGATCGGGCAGGCCGGCCTGGCCGACCGCAAGGGGCTGAATTTCTGGCGCGGCAAGGGCTGCCCCGACTGCCGCGGCTCGGGCTATTCCGGCCGCGTGGGCGTGTTCGAGGTCATGGAAGTGGACACGCCGATCCGCCGGCTGATCCACACCGGGCAGGGCTCCATCGAGATTCGCGAGACCTGGCTCAAATCCGGCGGCATCGGGCTCCGCGCGGAAGGCATTCGCCTGGCGGTCGAGGGCCGCACGACGCTGGAAGAAGTGCTGTACGCCACCTATGGCGATGACGATGCCGCGCCGCCGGCCCAGATCGCGGCCGAGAAAAGTGAGAAGTAACGGATGCAACTGACCTACCGAGCCTACAACAAGACCGGCCAGCCGATCGCCGAAACGATCGAGGCCGCCAGCCCTGCCGAGGCGCTGGAGCGCCTGCGCAGCCAGGGGCTCTTCGTCGCCTCGCTGACGGCGCCGGCGGCCAAGGACGAGACACCGGCGGCCGAGGCCGCCGCCGGTGAGCCGGGGCACAAGGTTCGGATCGGCCGCATGCGCGGGCTCAAGCACGTGGCCATGTTCAGCCGGCAGATGACGGTGCTGCTGCGCGCGGGACTGACCGTGGCCGAATCGCTGTACGCCCTCCAGCGGCAGGCCGAAAGCACCCGCTGGCGGGCCATCCTTACCGACATCCGCCAGCGTGTGGAGCGCGGCTCATCCATCTCCGACGCCATGGCGGAGCACGACGACTGCTTCGACGGGGTTTACCGTGGCATGATCAAGGCCGGCGAGGCCATCGGCGACCTGCCCAGCATGCTCGACCGCCTGGCCACGCTGACGACGAAATACGTGCAGGCCCGCTCGGCCGCCATCGGGGCGATGGTGTATCCCGCGCTGCTGACGGTCGTGGCGGCCGTGGTGTTCAACATCGTCACGCTGTGCGTGGTGCCGCGCTTCGGGGAGCTGTTCAAGTCGCTGGATGTGCCGCTGCCGCCCACGACGGCGGCGCTGATCACCTTTAGCCACGTGTTGCGCAGCCAGGGCTGGCTCATCGGCTTGGGCGCTGGGGCACTGGGCATGGCGCTGTACGCCGGCCTGCGCAGCGGGCCGGGGCGGCGCTTCCGGGACCGGCTGATGCTCAAGCTGCCCCTGGTGGGCAAGTTGATTCGCGGCTTCACCACCGCGCGGCTGCTGCGGCTGCTGGGCGTGCTGATGGAAAGCCGCGTGCCCGCGCTGGAGGCCCTGGCCCTGGCCCGAGGGGCGCTGAAGAACCTGCTGTACGTGGACCTGCTGGACCGGACGCACAAAGGCGTCTCCCAGGGCCTGACCATCGCCGCCGGCCTGACCAACACCGACCTGATCGCCCCGGCGGCCCTGGAGGCGCTGCGCAGCGCCGAGACCAGCGGCCAGATGGGCTCCATGCTGGGCAGTTTCGCCGATTTCATGGATGACGAGAACGCCACACGGCTCAAAGTGCTCACGAGCATCCTGGAGCCGGCCATCCTGCTGGTCATGGGCGTGCTGGTGGCCCTGCTGGCGGTCAGCATGTTCATGCCGCTGTTCGACCTGACGGCAATGACGGGAGGGCCGAAATGACAGTGCCCTGGGCCACATCCTCCGACCCGATCGGCCTGGACCTGGGGCAGCGCCCCTGGTGCGCGGCCCAGTGGGCCAGCATGGCCGGCACGCGCCGGCCATGGCGGCTGACGACCATCGGCACGCCGGGGCCGCTGGAGCCGATGACGCTGGAGGGGGCCGCCCAACTCCGCCAGGAACTGAAACGCACGGGCTTCGTCGGCCGCGACGTCATTGTCGCCCCGCCCGAGGCGCTGCTGATGAGCAGCATCATGGAACTGCCTTCGGCCAGCGTGGGCGTGCCCACGGCGCAACTGGCGCGGATGGAGATGGGTCGCCTGCACAACTGCGAGCCGGGCAGCTTTGAGATGGCCTGCTGGACGCTGCCGCGCCCGGCCCGGGCCGCCAACACCGACCTGGTGATGGCCACCGCCTGCCGCTGCGATCTGGCCGATGCGCTGCTGGATGCCCTGGAAGGCGCCGGTCTGCGCGTGCGGGCGCTGCGCAGCCGGTCGGCCGGCTTGATACGCGCCTGCCGCGATCTGCTGGATCCGATCGTCGGCATGGCCGGTCTGCTGGATGTGACCATGGAGCAGGCGAGATTGTCGCTGCTGTACGCCGGGGCGGTGGTGTACGAGCGAACCATCCCCAACGCCGAGGGCGAGGTCATGGTCAAGGCCCTGGCCCAAACGGCCGGGCAGGAAGCGAATGAAGTTCGCGCGGCCCTGCTGGAAGGGCGTTGGAACGAATCCCCATCCCACGGCAAGGGGCACAAGGGCTCCGACACTCAAGACCCGGTTCGCCTTTACACGCAAGCGCTCATCGAAGGGGCCAGGCTGCCGCTGACGTACGCGTCGAACCAGTATCCCGACACGCCCATCGAGGCGATGTTTGTGACCGGTCTGGCGGCGGCGGCGCCCGCCATCTGCCAGATGCTGGCGGGCGCCTGCCCCTGCCCGGTTCGGCCGGTGCTGCCGGCGGACCTGACGACGGAGTCAGCGCCGGATCGGCCCGACGGTTACGAGCTTCCGCAGCTCACGGCCGCCATCGGATTGGGGGCGCGCGAATGAAGATCCAGCCGCAGACCGCCTTCGATCTGACCCCCGCCTGGCGCATTGCCGCCCGAAGCCGCCGGCGGCGCTACCGCCGCTGGGGCCTGTGGGTGGCCACGTATGTGGTGGGGCTGATGTCGCTATTCGCACTGCTGGAGGTGGGCCGCCAGACGCGCCAGACGGCGCTCGGCGAGGACCTGCACGAAGCCACCCGGCAGTTGATCACCCTGCGGGAAGACCTGCGAATGCTGAACCGCCAGCGGCTGGGCTTCCAGGCGGCGCTGGCCGACACGCGCATCATCCGCGACCAGGTCGACTGGTCCGTGCCGCTCTGTGTGCTGGCCGACCATGTGGGCAGCACGATCGTGCTGGACACCTGCACGCTCAGCGCGACCAGCCCGAACGGCCGCCCGGGCGATCCCTCCTGCCAGTACCTGATGCTCCTGGCGGGGCACGCCCGCGCGCAGAGCGAGGTGTGGGCGTTCGCCACGCGCCTCGAGAAGACCGGCCTGTTCGGCTCCGTCCGGCTGCTCGGCACGCGCGAAGGGCCCTTTATGGACTCCCGGGCGGTGGAGTTCCACATGGAATGCGGGTTTAGCGCGAAGGGAGCGACGCCATGAATGCTGTGCGATTCACGAAGGCCGCACCCGACCGCGTCAGCCTGGTGGGCCTGGGCACGCTGCTGCTGATCACGACGGCGGCGGGCATCTGGCTGTTCGCCCCGCTGGCCCGCACACAGCGCGCCAGCGCCGCCAGCCGGCTGGACCTGTCGCACGACCGAATCGAAATTCAGAACGGCATGGACCAGGCGCATCGGCTGCGGCAGGCGCTGGCGATGCAGGCGGTCCAACTGAAGGCCGCCCAGGTGGGCCTGCTGGATCCCTCCCGGATCAATGAACGCATCGCCAACCTGAGCGACCTGGCGGCCGATGCGGGGCTGTCGATCCAGCAGATTCAGCCGGGCACGGCCGTGGTGGTCGGTCCGCATGATCGCGTGCCCATCCGCATCCTGGCCCTGGGCACGTATCCAACCTGCGTCCGGTTTGTGCACCGCCTGAGCGAGCAACTGGCGGATGTGGCGGTGGAATCGTTCGAGGTGAGCCGCGTCGACCAGGGCGGGCATGCCAAGGCGCAGCTCCGCGTCGATCTGGTGTGGTACGCCGCCGCGGCCGGCGCTGCGGCGAACCCTGAGCGGCCGTAAGTAAACCCAACACACAGGAGATGGCGATGACATACACGCGACGGCAATATGTGCTCATGAGCGTCCTGGCCGCCGGCCTGGCGGCGCTGGTGGTGGATGTTCTGTTCCTGCGCGATGGGGACCTGCCGCCGCAGAAAGCCCAGGCCGAAACGGCCGGCGATGCGGAAAAGCTCGTGCCGGCAGCGCCACAGGCCTCCGCCGATGCGCCGCGCTACGCCCTGGCCAGGAAAGTTCGCGATCTCGCTGCCGCTCAGCCGGCCGCCTCCGAGGCCGCCGGCGACCCCTTCCAGCCATCCGACGATTGGATGGCCGAGCTGCGCAAGAAACCCGTGGAACTGGACCCCGGCCAGGCCATCGCCCAGGGCTTCCTGGAGCGCCACCGGCTCTCCTCGGTCCTGTGCCTGCCCACGCAATCGACCGCCATCGTGGACCAGCAGATTCTGAAGGTGGGCGATGGGCTGGATGGATTCCGCCTGATTTCGATCAAACCCACCTCCGTCATTTTCAGTCACGGAAGCATCAATGTGGTGCTGAACATCAACCAGGCCGCGTCGGCCAAGGAACAGTGAGTGTCCAAGGGCTCGGGGCAAAGGTCCTGCGCCATTCTTTCGGTACCTTGATAGGAGATTGCCATGTCGCCGAATCGTAGCAGGAGAACTGGTTTTACGCTGTTGGAGCTGGTGATCGTGGTCGTGATCATCGGGATCATCGCCGCGATCGCAATCCCCCGGATGAGCCGGGGCTCGGCCGGCGCCTCGGATAAGGCCCTGGCGGGCGACCTGGCCGTGCTGCGCAACGCCATCGACCTGTATGGCGCCGAGCACACCGGCACGTACCCGGCTGTCGCAACGATCGCCACCCAACTGACGCAGTACAGCGACAACAACGGCAACACGGTCGCCACGCAGGATGCCAACCACATTTACGGGCCGTACCTGCGGACCGTCCCGCCGCTGCCGGTGGGCGCTGCCAAGGGCAACACGGGCATGGCCGCCGCGACCGGCACGGGTGTGGGTTGGATCTACACGGCCTCAACCGGCGTGATCCAGGCCAACACCACGAACTCCGAAGTGGATGCGGCCGGCGTTCAGTACAACACCTACTAATCGGCGACTGAATTCTTGACCCGTCCCACGCGGGGATGCCGACCGGTCAGGGCCAGGAGGCGTGCTATGGCCCACCCAGCCCGGCCGGGGCGCCCCGTTGTGGGGCCGGTCGCCGACAGGCGAGGAGCATCCGTGTCCTGGCGACGGCTCCAACGTAAGAACTGCGCGCGCTGCGTGCCGGCTTTTCCTCGGTGCGCTTTCACGCCAGCGGGAGCGCCTATGACCCGTTCGTCGTCAACGCCGGAGTCCTCACCGCGCGGCCGCTCGAGCTCGGGCTGCTCTTCGCCGCCNNTGCGCGCGCTGCGTGCCGGCTTTGGCCGCGGCCCGCTCGGCGGGCTACACCCTGCTGGAGATGGTGATGGTCCTGGCGATCGTGGCCATCGTCGCGGCCATGGCGTGGCCGCGATTCGCGCCCGCCACGGCGCGCTATCGCGCCGAGATGGCCGCGCGCCGCGCTGCCGCCGACCTGGAGTGGATTCGGCGCCGGGCCCGCGCCGCCGGTTCGAGCCGGACGGTCACTTTCGACGCCAACGCCGGCACCTACACGGTCGCCAAGATGGGCGATGCGAACGATCCCAACGCCAATTACTGCGTGACGGTCCGCCAGACCTACAGCGCCGAGCTGTCGGCCAGCTTCGGCGGGTCATCCACGCTGACGTACGACGGGTACGGACAGCCGCAGGCCTCCGGCAGCGTGACGTTCACGGCCGGCTCGATACAGCGCGCCGCCGTGCTGGATGCCGGCGGGGCCATTGTGAGGTTGCAATGACCGCCCGACGGCCCGTCCATCTTTTCCCTGAAATGTTCACCGGCGTGTCGGCCGGCCGGCTGCCGCCGGGCCCTGTGCGGCTGCGCCGCGCGCACCTGCACTGCCGCGCCGCGGGCATGACGCTGGTCGAACTGGTTGTCAGCCTGGCCATCGTGTCCCTGATCATGGCGGCGTGCGGCAGCGTGGTCCTGCTGGCC
>PMYD01000087.1 GCA_003171335.1 Phycisphaerales bacterium | reverse complement strand
CCAGAAACTTCGGGCACACCCTGAATTTGTGCCGTAGCGGCTTGCGCTTGACTTAACCGCACCGTAGGCTTAGCTTCGCGAAATACTTTGGGCTCTAACTTTCGAGAGGACGCATGAAAATCTTCGTCATTAACTGCGGCTCCAGTTCGCTGAAATACAAGCTGTACAGCATGACCCACGAGAAGGTGCTGGCCAGCGGCCTGGTCGAGCGCATCGGCCAAGACGACGCCCGGTTGCACCATCGCGTCGGCAGCGGTGAGATCCAGTTGTCCGACATTGAGGCGCCCGACCATCACGTGGCCATTGCCCGCGTGCTCGACCGGCTGGTCGAGTCGGGCGGGGCCATCAAGACCGTGCGCGAGATCGTCGGCGTCGGCCACCGGGTCGTTCACGCCGGCGAGAAATACAGCGACTCGGTGCGCATCGACGATGCCGTGATCCGTGTCATCGAGGATTACTTCGACCTTAGCCCGCTTCATAACCCGCCCAACCTCACCGGCATTCGCGCCGCCATGAAGGCCATGCCCGAGGTGCCGCACATCGCGGTGTTCGACACGGCCTTTTTCGCCACCATGCCCAAACGCGCCTGGATGTACGCCGTGCCGCTGGAGTGGTACGAAAAATACCGCATCCGCAAGTACGGCTTCCATGGCACCTCGCACCGGTACGTCACATACCAGAGCGGCAAGCTGATGGGTAAGCCCCTCGACCAGATCAACCTGATCACCTGCCACCTGGGCAACGGCTGCTCCATGACGGCCGTGGCCGGCGGCAAGGCGATCGAACACTCCATGGGCATGACCCCGCTGGCCGGGCTGGTGATGGGCACGCGCTCGGGCGATATCGACCCGGCGGTGGTGTTCTACCTGATCGCCACGGCGGGCATGTCGGTGGAGGAAGTGTCCACGCAGCTCAACAAGAACAGCGGCCTGCTGGGCGTTTCGGGCGTGAGCAACGACATGCGCGACTGCGAGGCCGCCGCCGCCAAGGGCGATGAGCGGGCCAAGCTGGCCCTCGAGCTGTTCCGCTACCGGATCATTCGCTACATCGGCTCGTATCACGCGGTGCTGCCGCGGCTGGATGGCATCGTCTTTACCGGCGGCATCGGCGAGAACAGCTACATGACCCGCCGGGCCGTCTGCCATGGCCTCTCCTCGCTGGGCATCGAGCTGGATGATGCGGCCAACGACAAAACCCGCCGCGGCGCCGAAGGCGTGATCACCCAGCCGACCTCGAAGATCCCCGTCTGGGTCGTGCCCACGGATGAGGAACTGATGATCGCGCGGGATACGCTGAAGATTGTGAATGAGCAGTAGACGGCAATGAGGCCGTCGGCCTGCGGCTGGAGGCGCCAGGGACGATGTTTCTCTCCCGGCGACCTTCTCTTCCGGCGGCCAAGGCGCGCTGTCCACAAGCTTGTGCTGGTCAATCCCCAGCCCACTTGCCCGCAGACGAAAACGTCGGCCAGAACCTCTTCGAACTCCGGACCATTCCAATCGCGACACCAGCGACTGCGTTTGGCCAGCCCGCTGGTCCAACTCTTGCTTATTATGCTTAGACTCTTTGCGAAAAGCACTTAGGCGCTGCCAAAGGGTCGTAAAACGGCCATTTTCAGTTATAAGTTCTTTTAGTGGCATTGCTTAAACGTAACTCCTTTACCAGCACGGCCGCATGCAAAAGTGCATAATGCTTAAGATGCATATTGCCTATTTTAACTTTTGAAAAACCACTTCCGCCGAGGAGGCGATCCCAACGCGACGGATGCTCGTTGAATCTTCTCGCTCCATTTCATGAAAATGGCACCTGAATGGTTAATATATCATGTGGATGTATATGATATCCTAATAATCCAGGATGTCAAGCAATATCTTCACAAAACCAACAAAGTTTTTGTCGGCATCTGCAATCTCATGAATGATCCAACGGTGGAGGGAAAGATCGCGGGAGAAGTGCGGGCGATAGCCAACCTCTCTACTCATAGTGCCGCTCTGCGAGCGGCAAGATTCCCTGGCGGGAAATCTTGTCTTTTTATGCGTGTGCAAGCCAGTTTTTTTCATTGGACAGTCTATCGGGGGACTCGTACAGTACCGAAAACTGAATCCGTTGGAACGGATGCCAATAGGAGCAAGACCATGCGCACGGAAGTGAAGATCGGCATCGGGTTCTGCTTTGTCTTGGTGCTGGTTGTGGTCGCCTACCTTGCCTATCACAGCGGCAGCGGACGAAACCCAGTCACTTCAGACAAAACGGGACAGGTTTCTCGAACCACTCCCCTGACGACTCCCGGACTGCACGGCACACCCGCCGGCCGGCCGGCCAGCCCGCTGGCGCAGACGCCAGCCGGCGCATCGGCCCGCCCGACGACACCCGCCCCCGGCGGTCCGATGTCGGCGCTGCTGCCGGGGGCCGGACCGGTCCAGATGGCCTCCAGCGCGCCGGCGTCGCAGCCGACCTCGCGCGAGGCGGTCGCCAGCGTCGGCTCGCTGCACTCGATAGAGTCGGCGGGAGCGCCATCGTCGATGACACCCGTGGCGCCGGGCATGACGGCCGGTCCGTCGGCGATGTCCACGGCGTCACTCGGCCGCCCGCAGTTTACGCCCATGCAGCCGGTATCGGATAACTCCGCGCCGTCGCCGGGCTTTGGGCTGCGCACGGCCGGAGTCTCGACGGCCGATAGCCCGCTGCGCCCGCTGACCTCGACCGGCTCGACCGGTTCTGTCGGCGGCCAGCAGACCTACGTCGTCGCCACCAATGACACGTTGTGGAAGATCGCCACCAAGGTGTACGGCAACGGCGCCCAGGCCGCACTGATTGAGAAGGCCAATCCTGGCATCAACGCCAGCCGCCTCCAGGTTGGCCAGAAGCTGATCCTGCCCGCTGCTGCGGCCGCCGCCACGCCCGCCGGCTCCGGCGGCAGTTCGCCCGCGCCGGTCATTTCGCGGCCGGACACGACCACCGGCGTGCGGACGCTTTCGGCGGGCCAGACCCCGTACATCGTCAAGGCCGGCGACAACCCATCGGCCATCGCCGCCCGCGAGTATGGCGATGAGCGGCTGTCGGCGGCCATCCTGAAGGCCAACCCCGGCCTGGTGGCCACCAGCCTGAAGGTCGGCCAGACGATCATCCTGCCCTCCAAGGCCCAGGCCCAGTCGATGGCCGGCGTCTCGGGGGCCCCCAGCGTGGCCACGGTCGACCGCTCGGCGGCGATCTCCCGCGCCACCGTGGTGCCGGCGGGGATGACAACCACCGCCAACCGCTCGACCTCCGCCGTGACGGCCACGCCGGCCGTGGCGCACACGGCGCCAGGTTACATGGAAGGCAAGCCGTATTTCGGTGACAGATAGGCGTCAGGCCGCTTGGCCAGTCGCCAGAAAAGCCAAAGACCACGGAGTTCGTTCAGGCAAAGGCGGGTCGCCTGATGGACTCTGTGGTCTTTTCGTTTCGCTTTGGATTTACGCCGGGCCTTGGAGAAAGGGATTTGTCCTGCGTTCTTCGCCGATCGTGGTCTGGGGTCCGTGGCCGCTCAGGATGCGCGTTGAATCGGCCAGCGTGAGCAGATTTCGCCGGATGTTGGCCAGCAGCAATTCGCCGTCGGAGCCGGGCAGGTCGTAGCGGCCGATGCCGCCGGCGAAGAGGGCATCGCCGACGATCGCCAGGTGGGCCGAGGGGCAATGGTAGCTCACGCCGCCGGGCGTGTGGCCGGCGGTATCGAGAACAACCCACTCCAGCGGCCCCTGCATCAGCCGGTCGCCGGGCCGGACAAGCTGCCCGGCCGCCGGCGCGTACACGGGCATGCCGAACAGGCCGGAAAGATTGGCCGCCGGATCATCGAGCATCGGCTCATCGCCGGCCGGCACGGTCAACACCGCCTGGCGATAGGCCTTCATCAGCGCGGCGATGCCGGCGATATGATCGCCGTGGCCGTGCGTGATGAGGATCCGCTCGACGTTGAGATTCTGCGCTTCCAGATGATCCAGAAGCGGCTGGGGATCCAGCCCGGGATCGAAAACCCAGCAGGTTTTGGCGCGCGGCTCGCGCACGACAAAGCAGTTGGTCAGGAAAGGACCCAGCTCAATCGAGACGATATCTACCGCGTCGCGGGCCATAGAAGAGATTGCAAATTTCAAATTTCAAATTGCCAATTTAACGGCCGGAACAGTGGCACAGGCTTTTAGCCTGTGGCCGGACACAGGCTAAAAGCCTGTGCCACCACAGTCCGGCAGCCAAATATGAAATTTGAAATTCATTTTACGTACTGCTCGATCACATCCTTGAAGTGCGCCGCGTACGGCTCACCGTCGGCCAGGCCGACAATGCGGCGCTCGCGCAGGGCGCTTTCGGCCGAGTCGCTGGCGTGGGCGCCGTTGCGCATCAGGTCGCGGCCGAAATCGCTGCGCACCGTGCCCGGCTCGGCCTTGGTCGGGTCCGTCGAGCCCAGGACGCGGCGGATCTTGTCCACGGCGTCGGGGCCTTCATACAGCAGCGCCAGGCACTTGGCGCGGCTGGCGACGGCCTTTTGCGCCGGGTCAACCACTTCCTCGGGATTGACGCCGGTCATGTACTCGACGATGCGGTTGAACTCCGCCGTGGCGTTCCGTGCGGCCAGCAGGTCGCTCATCACCTCGGCGTCGTGCATGGTGTACGGGAAGCTGAAGGCATCGTGCAGCCGGGCGTACAACTCCTGCGCCACGTTGCCCTTCAGCCGCGTGACGAACAGGCTGCGCAGCGGGCCGTAAAACTCCTCGCCCATGGCGACCGTCATGTTGAACAGCCGCGCGCCGACGATCTTGAGCCCCGTGAGGCTGAAGACGTCGATGATATTGCCGGGCCGGCGGCTGCGGCGCTCGAAGTTGTCGGGCTTGATGAGCACCAGCGAGGTCTGAATGTTGTGCGGGTTATCGTAGCGGATGCGGCCCTCCAGCACGCCGCCGTCGCTGGCGCTGTACTTAGCCAGCAGCTTGAGGTGCTCGCGGGCCAGCTCGGCCGATGGGGCGGTGATCACCGCCGGCTCGAAGTACAGGATCTTGCCCGATTCATCGCGGATGAAATCGCCGAACGTGCCGCGGATCGTGTCGCCCTTGGGCGCCTCGGTGAACGAGCCGATCACTTCATCCTTCAGGTGCCGCACGGCGTTGGGACCGCGGAACAGCAGCACCATGCAGCGCGGGGCGTAATGCCAGGAATTGGACACCCGCAGGTTGCGGTCCAGGTAGTGCTGCCACGCCTCGCGCATGGCGGCGTCCATGTTCGTCGGGCAGATCATCTGGATGTACTGGTCGACGAACTCATCGCTGAAGATGAACATCCGCACTTGCGCCAGTTCCAGGTTCGCATGCGCCAGCAAACGCCCGATAATGCCGCCGGTGCGGCTCTTGAAGAGGCTGTAAGGAGTGATCAACGCGTAAGTCAGTTCGTCAGCCACGGCGGTCTCCAATTCTTCAGTTACGGAAAGTCACTTACTCTACGAAGGTGGGGGCCGCAATGCAACGGCGGTCAGAAGCAACCGTCGAAATCCCAAATCCCAAACAAATCCCAAGCACCTAATTCCAAAGGGGGACCCGGGCCGGAAGACGGCGGCTGTTTTATTTGGAGCTTGGGATTTGGTGCTTGTTTGGAATTTGGGATTTGGGATTTGGAATTTTCGATCTCTGTAATCGTAACCAACTTCGATGCCTGAAATTGACTTACAACCGCCCGTGCCTATAATCGCGCCAGCGCCAACGGGGCGGCGAATGAAAGAATGGAATGAATTTCCGCGGGCCCAAAGCATGGATGGTCGCGCTGGCGGTGCTGGCCGCCGCGGGCTCTGCGCTGGGGCAGATGGCCGGCGGCGATTACCTACCTGAAGATGTGACCATCACCGGCAGGGAAATGCACACCTTCGCCGATGCGGGCGAACCCGTGGCGGTGGTGCTGGGCGATTTCAAACTGACCATCGGCCGGCGAACCCTCGCGGCTCGCGATGCGGTGCTGTGGGTTTCTGAACTCCAGGCCGGCAGCCGCGTGCTGCGGCAGATTTCCGTTTACGCCGAAGGCGACGTGGTCACCACCGAGCCCAACGCCATACCGCGGCACGCCCCGGCCATTCTTGTGAACATCCGCCAGGAGGGCGCGCTGCGGGCCGAGGTCGGCCGGCATGTCGATGAGCCGCTGACGGAGCTGCCGCTGTATCAGCGGGCCAAGGCCATTCGCCAGGGCCGCGAGCCGCTGCCGACGACCCCGCCGCCGCCGGTGGAACTGCCCACCCGCCGGCCGGCCGCCATCGCGCCCAGGAAGAAAGAGCCGTTCGTGCCCCAGCTTCGCGCCAGTGAACGACCGCCGGATCTGTCGATCCTGGAGTCGGTCCGCCTGCGGGCCGGCGAACTGCACGCTTACCAGTACGCCAATCAGGCCGGACAGACCCAGCAGGTGGTGATCGCCCGCGGCGATGTGTACCTGAGCGGGCAGGGTGCCAAGGAGATCGGCTTCATCGAGATGCGGGCCGATGCGGCCGTCGTCTTCATCGCCGCCAGCAGCACGCCGGCCGATCAGCCCAAGGCGGATTTCGCCGACCGCCCCGGCGGCCAGCGCATCACCGAGGTGTACCTGGAGGGCGATGTGCGCGTGCAGTTGGGCGACCGCTCCCTGCGGGCCGGCCGCCTGGTGTACGATTTTGTCCATCAGCAGGCGGTCATGCTCGAGGCGGTGCTGCAGTTCTACGAGCAGCGGCGAAATATCCCCATCCTGTTCCGCGCGGACCGCGCGGTGCAGCTCAGCCGCCGGGAATTCCAGTTCGACCACGTGCGCATCTCCACCAGCGAATTCCGCACGCCCTCGTTCGACGTGAGCGCCGCCCACGCCCAGTTGAAAGACCAGACGGCGTACGATGAGTCCGGCCAGCCCGCCGGCCAGCGCGAGTTCGAGATCGACATGCAGCAAACCACGTTCAACGTGGAAGGCGTGCCCGTTCTGTACTGGCCGCGGGCCTCGCTGGATGCCTCCATGACCGAGCCGCCGCTGCGCAGCCTGTCGATCGGCTCCAACGGCCATTTCGGCCAGGGGGCCTCCACGCGCTGGGACCTGTTCCGCACGCTGGGCCTGCGGCAGCCGGAGGGCGTGGACTCCTCGCTGCTGGCCGAGGGGTACGAACAGGAGGCCGCCTTCGGGCTCGATGCCGACTACAACCGCTCCTCCACCAGCGGCCTGGTGCGCTCCATGTACGTGTGGGACGGCCTGCGCAAGGATGACTTCGGCTTCGACCGCGACAACATCCCCGCACCCGAGGAGCGCGGCAGGCTGCTGTGGCGTCAAAAGCAGTATCTGGCGGATGACTGGCAGATCCAGGTCGAGGTGAGCTACCTGAGCGACAAGAACTACCTCCAGGAGTTCGATCGCCAGGAATTCTGGGCCGGCAAGGAGCAGGAAACGCTGGTGTACGCCGAGAAGCAGCGCGATGACTGGGCGGTCACCGCGCTGGTGAAAGGCCAGATTAACGACTTCCAGCCGGTCAGCGAGGCCTACCCCGACCTGGGGGCGTACAAGATCGGCACGCCGGCCCTGGAAGACCAGCTCACGCTCTTCGGCGAGGCGCACCTCGGGGCCGTCAAGGTGGCCAACGGCGGCGACGCCAACTTGCCCAACAGCGACACGACCGGCCGCCTGGCCCTGCGCGGCGAGGCCGATGCCCCGATGCACTGGGGGCCGGTGAACGTGGCGCCGTATACCTTCGGCGAGCCGGGGTTCTGGAGCGAAGGGGCCCGCGGCGAGGATGTGACGCGCATCCTGGGCGGCGGCGGCTTGCGGGCCGACATGCACCTGTGGCGGGTGTACGATGATGTGCACAGCCGCCTCTTCGATCTGGACCGCATGCGGCACGTGGTGACGCCGGAGGCCACGGTGTACGCCGCCGCCGACAACGTGCCGCCCTCGCAACTGCTGCCCTTCTCGCCGGATCTCGAAACGCCGCGGTCCTTCCAGGGCGCGGAATTCGGCGTTCGCCAGCGCTGGCAGACCTACCGAGGAAGCGAGGATGCCAAGCAGGTGGTCGATTTCGCGCGGCTGGACGTGATGGCCGACATCTACAACGAGCCGGAAGAACAGCACGAGCCGGCCGATGGGCGGATGTTCCTCCGCCGCCCGGAGTACAGCATCGGCCGCAACGCCATCAATGAAGACAGCGCGCTGAATATTTCCGACGCCACCAGCATCCTGTCCCGCGCCAACTACGACCTGAACGAGGGATCGCTGGCCATCGGCGACCTGGGCGTGGCCGTGATGCGCGAGCCGCGGCTGCGGTACTACGTGGGCGTGCGGTACATCCAGGACTACAACAGCGCCGTGGGCACCTTCGGCATCAACTACCAGGTGAACGAGCTGTACAGCGTGGACCTCTTCCAGCAGAGCGATTTCGCCTTCCAGGGCGGGCAGAATCTGGTGACGGAGGTTTCCATCGTGCGGCACTTCCCGCGCTGGTACGGGGCGCTCAGCGTGGTCGTCGACCGCGCCACCAACGAAGTGGGGGCCTTCATCACTATCTGGCCCGAAGGCGCCCCGGAGTTCCACCTCAGCGGCACGCGCCTGGGCTCCTGGGCGACGAGCCTGCTGAATTAGCGTAAGGTGTGCAGCTTGGCTGCACACCATCCCCGCAGGCCGAAAACCGCGGCATCGAGCCGGTGGTGGTCTGCGCAGTGGCAGCATACGCTTGGGAGCAATTCGAAGAGAAATTAGCAGATGGCATGAGTAGAAGGCGGTCTCCCGTCGGGTCGAGTAAACTCGCCCGAAATAGAGCCAGGTGAATGGCTTTAAAAGGCGGCGCTAAGCGCCGGGGAGACCGCCATGAACAAGGATATCACCTTGGTTGCGGACTATCACGCCCAGAACATTGCCTTTCGCTGGTTCAACGCGGTCACGGGAGAGGAACGCACCGGCAGTTACTGTACCGCGCCGGCGGGCATTTTGCGACAGGTGGAACAGGCGGCCCAGGAACTGCCCGCCGGCGGCCGAATGGTCTGGCTCATGGAGAGTACGACCGGTTGGGCGCGGGTCAAGGCGCTGTTGGGTGAGCGGGCGCAGTTTGTGCTGGCCAACGTCTTGCAGATGCCGCTGCCCCCCAAGGCGCGTCGTCGCAAGACAGACAAGATCGATACGGGCCGGCTGTTGCGGGAGTATCTCAACGGCGAATTGCCCCGGGCCTTTCAGCCGGAGCCCTGGTGGCGACAGGTGCGGCGCGTGGTGGACTGCCGGCTGGATCTGGTGCGGCGTCAGACGGCGGTGAAGAATTGGATCAAAAGCCTGTTGGCTCATGAGACGTGGGAAGATCGCCAGGGTCTCTGGTCGGCCAAAGGCCGCCGGCGATTGCTGGCGATGGCGCTGCCGGCCAGCGACCAGGAACTGCTGAAGCTGAAGTTGGAGGAGTTGGATCAGATCGAGCAAAGGCGCGCCCAGGTCGAGACGCAGATGCAGACGATTTATGACGCCTGGCCCGACGCGCAACGCCTGGATGCGGTCCGCGGGGTGGCGATGGTGACGGCGGTGTCGGTGCTGGCGCATATCGGACCGATCCAACGATTCCCCAGCCCGGAGGACTTAGAGCACTTTTGCTTTTCTTG
>PMYD01000097.1 GCA_003171335.1 Phycisphaerales bacterium | reverse complement strand
CCAGCGTGATGCCGCCGGAGGCCTCGAATTCGATCAGCCGCTCCTTGCCCGCCTCGCGGCGCATGAGCACGGCCTGGCGCATCTGCTCGGGCCGCATGTTGTCCAACAGGATGATATGCACGTCGAGCTTGAGAGCCTCGACGAGCTGGTCGAGCGAGTCGACCTCCAGCATGATGAAGGAATACCCGCCCAGTTGCGGGCGCAGCCGCTCCAGCTCGCGGGCCATGGCCCGGATCGGTTCCTTGCCCTCCGCGCGGGCCATGATGGCCAGGTGGTTGTCCTTGATGAGCACCGCGTCGAAGAGCCCCTTGCGGTGGTTGCGGCCGCCGCCGCAGCGCACGGCGTACTTGGCCAGGTCGCGCCAGCCGGGGATGGTCTTGCGCGTGTCGTAAATGGCGGCGGCTGTGCCGGCGACCGCATCCACATATTGCCGGGTCAGCGTGGCCATGCCCGACAGCCGCTGCACGAAATTGAGCGCCACGCGCTCGGCCGCCAGGATGGCGCGGGCCGAGCCGGTCCACATGGCCAGCGTCTGGCCCTTGGCAACGCGGGTGCCATCGTGCACGAAAACTTCCGTGCGGATATCGCCGCTGTAGGCGGCCGCCACGGGCTCCAGCAGCTCCACGCCACTGATGACCATGTTCTGGCGCGGCACGAAGCGCGCCTCGGCCCGCACATCGACCGACAGCAGCGCCCCGGTCAGGTCGCCGGAGCCCAGGTCCTCATCGCGGGCCATCTCCAGCAGCCGCCACAGGTTTCGCCGCTCGACCATGGTTGGGCGGACGATCAGGCCATCGTGGTTGTGGTCGTAAGGGCTTTCCATCGCACCGACCAGAAACACTCAAGGCTTGAGGCTTGTGACTGGAGGCTTGAGAAGCAATCCATGCCGGCCTTCGCCGCTCTCAAGCCTCAGGCCGCAAGTCTCAAGCCCAAGAGGAACTGCGGTCGAGAGGAGTCGAACCTCCATGCCCGTGAGGGCGCAGGCACCTGAAGCCTGTGCGTCTGCCAATTCCGCCACGACCGCGGCATCGAGTGCACGTGCACACGAACCATTGAATATGTAGCAGAACCCCCGCGCATGTCAAGACCCAGCCGGATCAGGAATTTCCACGTTACTCCGACGGTTCCGTGTCCGGCGGCGATTACGCCCGCGCGGCCACGGCTTGCCCGGCCTTCTCCACCGCTGTCTCACGGCACCAGCGGGCCGAACGTCTTGACGTATTCCGGCCCAGCCAGCGGGCAGACGTAGGGAATGCCGCTGGAAGGCGTGACGGCGTAGGACGCCTTGTCGTTGCTGGGGCCCTTGCCCCACAGGAACGAGAACGTTCGATAGCCCAGCGTGTGGGCTTTAATCCCGCACCAGGCCCGCGTCAGCATCTCCTTGACCTGCGGGCTCTGGCCGGCTCCCGCCCGCCACGCCCGGCAGTACGAGCGGACGATCATGCCCGTGCCGCTGGCCTCCAGCCGCGTCGAGGGGTCATCCACGATGCAGTGCCACAGGCCGGTCTCCTTGTCCTGCGTGGCGATCAGCCCTTCGGTCGTCTGCTCAAGGTATTGCACCATCAGCGGGTAATCGGGGTGGTCCTTGGGCAGGTTTTCGATGATGCCGCACAGGCCCAGCAGCATCCAGCCGTACCCGCGGCTCCAGCAGGGCGTGCGGCTGTTGGCGTCGCGGCCGCCGTGAGCCCACAGGTGCGTGTTGGGGTCGTAGAGCGCCTGGTGGGCCAGCTTCATCGTGTCCACGGCGGGCTGGAAATAGTCGGGCTCATTGAACAGTTTGGCGCGGGTGGTGTAGCCGAACATGGGTTCGAGGGCTTCGCCGCTCCAGAATCGGCCCACCTGGGCCTGCTGGGCCACGCGGGTTTTCATATCCGCCGCCGAGGTCATCTGCTTGAGGGTCCGGGCGAGATATGGCTCAAAGCCCGGCCCGCGAAACTCGGCGATCAAATGCCCGGCGTAGATCCCCACTTCCTTGTCGCCGTGCTCGGCGGCGATCCGGGCTGTCATCCACAGGACGAAGCCTCGCAGATCCGGCCAGTCGTACAGCTCGGCCGTCTTCAAAATGCCCTCGAAATTCATGTACGCCACATCGTTGCCCATGAGGAACCAATTGGTCAGGTTGGGCACCTTGGTCATCCACGTGGCGCAATTGAGGATCACCTGCTTGTCCGGCACGGCCGCATTGCGGGCCAGAAAGGCCGGGTTCTGCTTCTTCACGCCGGCGGCGATAACCTGGTCGTACATGGCGTACAGGTCGGGCACGTTGGCATTCCAGTTGGCCTTTTCGGGCCGCTGGTGATAGATCACCACGCCGCCGGCCTTCTCGAACCGGGCCAGGTGCTCCTTGGTGCCGGCCCAGCCATACAGCGGCAGGGCCTTGTCGATCACCACCACCTTGTACTGCGACAGATCCCAGGGCATCTGCTCGGGCAAAATGCCATCGGTGCCCACATCGACGTACACGCCGCTCTCGACGAGGTAGCTGTAAAGCAGGTCGTACACCAGCGCCGTATCCACCGGCTCGATGGGACCTAAAAACAGCACCTCGGGCCCGTTGGGGTCGCCCTTGTAAGCCCGCTGCGGCCGATTGGCCGGCGCGCTGGCCGGGGCGGAGGCGGTGGTTGGCTCGGCGGCCGCAAGGACCGCCGGCAGGAGGGATAGGACGGCGAGGATCATCGCGGCGAACATGGCGGTCTTCACGCGGCGTCTCCTAAAGGTGCGCCTTGGTGGCACGTTTCTGTTGTCATACCCGCGTCATGCCTCGCCTTGCAAGCTTCTACTGCCCGTCGCGCCTGCGAGAATCTGGCACGAGGTGGCATGCCCTCACGCCGCAGGCCGCCTTGGCGGCCAAGGCGGGTGGGCATGGAATTCCCGGGATAGCATGTCATCTCCTTAGCCGCACGTCCATGCCCACCCGTCCGGGGCTTCGCCCCGTCCGTGAGGGCATGAAGATATGAAGAGAG
>PMYD01000058.1:286-38880 GCA_003171335.1 Phycisphaerales bacterium | reverse complement strand
AGCCGGTCCTGCACGCCCTTGGGTATGCGGCGGCCGGCGAAGTCATACTCCGGCGGCGGCAGGACGGCCGACTCGAAAGGTCCGATGCGCGCCCGCCAGCGCCAGGAGAAGTCCGACATCCGCCGCGACTGGTGATATTCACCAGTTGCCTTCTGGGCCGCCGCACGAGCCGCCCACCGGGCCAACGCCGCCGGCGAGCAAACCCCCCATCGATGGGCCGGCCGCCAGCGGCCATCGACGCCCTGGAGCTTGTTCAACTGGTGAATTTCACCAGTCGATTCCAGCTCTTTGCGCCGGCGGGCCACCGTGTTGTGATCGACTCCAACGTGGCGGGCGATGAAGCGGTTACTCCTGTCAGGATGCATCTTTATGGCGCGCTCGATGGCCCAGGCCGTATCCTCCTTGCTGCGCCGAAGCCCATGCACGGCGTTAGCCGCCAGCGACCGCCAAGCGGCCTCCTCCTTGGTGCCCTCGTAAACGATGGCGGTTATCTTCCGCCGCTGCGCCAGCCGGGCCGCCTTGTAGCGGTGAAAACCATCAAAAAGCCAGTAATACGTCCCATCAAACACCACCTCGACCGGCGGGAACTTCGCCCCGCGCAGCATGTCGCGGCGATACTCATTGACCACATCCTCGAGAATCTCAATTCTGGGCTGCGTGTCACCATCAATGCGAATCTTGCCAACAGCTAATTCCTGAATCTTTGGATCAGACATAAAATCATTCGCCTCCGAATGTTGCACCGATCGGCTTTCCCTCCGTGGTCCGGGGACCGGCTTTAGTCGTTATGGCACCTTCCGTAGAACCATCTCCGTTGCATAGTACACACGTAATCTTCCGCCATGCCATACCGGCCTGAATGTGCTATGCCGGTACTATCCAGCCATATTACCGCGCATTCCGGAAATGTGCAAGGGGGAAAATGGCGAATTTTTTGAATTTCGAGCCCGAGGGCCGTGGCTGCGTTCTTTTGCGAGGGTGTCCGACAATTCGGCGGATGCGGGAACGGGCCTTGTAACAGGCCCCCGGTTTACCAGCCACAGACCCGACATGTTGGTGCCACGGCTGCGTCGTCTGCAGCCGTGCGCCGGGCCAACGCGAAGGCGAGAGGTTTGGTGGCACCGGTTGTGGCTTCGATTGACCTCGTGGCGAGTCTAGAGCACTTTTGCTTTTCTTGTAGCGGTCGAAAGGCCTAAAAATGACTGTTTTTAGGCCATTTCCAGCAAGAACATCGCTACACGATTTGTTAACCTGCTCTAGCCCGTTTCCATGGTGACTTTGCGTTTTGTCCTGGCTTGCGGCGCACGGCTGCAAACAACGCCGCCGTGGCACCACGTCTTCCGGCTGCCTTAATGTGGTCCCGGCCAGGTGCCGTGGAGGATTTCGCATGAAGTCAAGGAGGTGACCGCAGATGCGGCGTCGGCGCCTGCGGACAATTCCTTCTTGGGCTTCAACCCCGGAGGGGTTGAAACAGCTCCAGCCCCGGGTTGGCGAAGACCGCGAGGCGGACGAGCCTACCCGGGGAACCGAACGCAATTGCGCTCAACCCCGGCAGGGGTTGAATAGCCGCGTCTGGAAAAATTCTGCCCGCTCTGGCGCTATTCAACCCCTGCCGGGGTAGAAACTTGCGCCGACATCACCCAGGGTAGCCTCGCTGTGCTCGGCAACCCTGGGCTGGAGTTATTGAACCCCTGCCGGGGTTAAGAAACCAGCAGTTCTGAGCGGTCGACAAGGGCCGGTCGGCACCTGCCTTCGCGCGAAATCCTCCACCGCGTCCGATCCTCCTTTTCTCGCGGCAGCACGGTACCGTCCTAAACAACTCGCCCCTTCGAGACCCCCGGTTTCTCGGAGGCCCCGAAGGGGCGCGAAAATGGCGCGGTCAGCGCGGCCGGCGAGGTTATTTCGGCATCGTTGCCGGCATGGGCGGGATCGTCTTCTCGTCGCCCTTGAACACGATGAACACGGCGAAGTCGTCGCCCTTCATGGGCACGGTGAGCTTCTCGCCGGCCACCTTGCCGGTGAAAATGGGCTTACCAAAGAGGTCCTCGGGGTTCATCAGCCGGTAGGCATCGCCCTTCTTGAGGAAGCCGGCCAGCTTCACATCCACGCTGGCGGCCTTGGGGAAATTGAAGATGGCCAGGTTGGCCCGGCCGGTGTCGAATTTGTTGGGCTGCAGGATGACCATCGGCTCGGCCGGCGCTTCGGTCTTGTTTTTACCCTCGAGCTTCTCCACCAGTTCGGGCTTGAACTCGCCGCCCACGATCAGGTTGCCGTTCACCGTCGCCTGCTGATACTTGCGGACCAGCAGGGGGCTCTTCAGCAGCACGTTGTCCTCGATGGCGCAGTCAGCGCCGTTCTTGATCTGCATGGGCATGTTGTACAGGTAGTTCTTCCGCACCTTGATGTGCTCGGCCACCTTGGCGCCGCCGACGAGGAAGGTGCCCTTGGCATAGCAGATGTTCTCCTCGATGTCGAAGTTCTTCAGGAAGCCGCCCTCGGTGTAGGCGTGGATGGTGTACTGGCCATCGCCGTTGCGGGTGGAGAGCACGCAGTTGGTGATCTTCTTGAGGCCCTCGTTGTTCTGCGTGTACACGGCGTGGCCGTGGTGGCGGTCGGGGCCCTTCCAGCCGTTATTGACGATGATGCAGCCGTACATCTCGCTGTCGGTGGCGCCCACCCAGAAGCCGCTGCCGCCGGAGGGGTTGTCGTGAATGTACAGGTTCACGTACTTGCAGCCCTTGCCCGAATCGATCCGTAAGTCGCCGCCGGTGGGGGACAGGCCGCCCGGCCAGGAGCCCGACTGGTTGGTTTCGTACACCGCTTTTGCGCCCGGCGTGGGGCACCATTCCAGGTCCTGCAGCGTGAGATAGTCGGTGCCCTTGGCGACGCTCGTGATGCCGTCGATGATGGCCCGCTCGCCGGCGGCCGTGCGGACCACGATGGGCTTTTGCTCCGTGCCGGCCAGCTTGATGGTGAACTGCGGCCGCTCGCCGCTTGCACCAGCTTTCTGGGCGTACACGCCGCCGCGGATCCAGATCGTGTCGCCCGGCTGCACCGCCTTCTGCTGGCCGGCCAGGGCCGACACGATGTCCCACGGGTCCTCGTACGTGCCGGCCGCGGCAGCCTTGCCGTTGGGGGCGACGTAATAACCCGGCTCGACTTTGCCCGCCGCCCAGGCGGGGCAGGTGAAGATGGCGATCGCCATCACGACGGTGAAAATGCGTGCGTTCATACCAGCTCCTTTTCGCAAGAGTACCCACGAAGTACGACGCGTTGAGCACACTACCACAGCGAGACGCGGGCCGCCAGCGGGAGATGGAACAGACTCATGATGATGACGGTGACGGGTGCCGTGGCTGCATTTGTTTGCAGCCACGCGTCTGCGAAGACTGTCCCCCTTTGCGCCCGGCGACAGTTCACAGCGGCCTGTTCATGACGCGTGGCTGGGAAAAGATCCAGCCACGGCACCCGGCTACTTAATCGAGGAAGCGGTCGCTTTTAGACAAATAGCTAATACGGCAAGAATAAGTAAAAGAAACGTAATCAAAACCTGACAAATAGGCCACGCTCGCGATCCAAGCCCGCCCAAACAGTCCCGGGCAACCTTGATCGCGCGACCGAGATCACTCTTGCTGTCTTTGAGCAATTCGCTAGTTGGTCGAAGGCCTGCGATTACCCTGAGAGCATCTTCGGCCTCGTATTGTTTCAGCTGATCCTTTTTATTAGATACGAAGACGCTGTACATAAGGGCTCCGTGCACAGCAACTACACTGGCGCATAAGACCAAAGTCCCAATAACAATGAATACTGGCGCGGGCTTAGGCAAATGCAGCTCACCCCTTAGTATCAGTGCGATAAAGACTGATTCTGCCGTCCATATGGCAAGATTAATCTTCCATTCATACGACCTGCGATGATCCCAGGACTGCCATGCTGCATCCCTCAAGGAAGTCAAGACTTTGAGTTTGTCGTCAAAAGTCTTCGATTCATTCATTTGTTTCGCTCCTATCGCCTCTACATCCCGCCCGCCCCAATCCTCTCCTGCACGTACCTCACGACCTCGCTGGCCTTGATCCGCTCCTGCTTCAAGCTATCGCGGTCGCGGATGGTGACGGTGTCATCGGTGAGTGTCTGGCCGTCGACGGTGACGCAGTAGGGTGTGCCGACCTCATCCTGGCGGCGGTAGCGGCGGCCGACGGCGGATTTTTCATCGTAGAAGGCCGAGAGCGAGGCCTTTTTGCAGGCGGCGTAGATGGCCTGGGCCTTTTCCGGCATGCCGTCCTTTTTGACCAGCGGGAAGATGGCCACCTTGATGGGCGCCAGCCGCGGGTGGAAGCGCATGACGATGCGCTTCTGCATGGCGCCGTTCTCATCGGGGGCCTCATCCTCGGCGTACGCCTCGCACAGGAAGGCCAGCGTGGCGCGGTCGGCGCCGGCGGAGGGCTCGATCACGTACGGGATGAAGCGCTCCTTGGTCTCCTCGTCGAAGTAGGAGAGGTCCTTGCCGGAGAACTTGGCGTGCTGGGAGAGGTCGTAATTGGTGCGGTTGGCGATGCCTTCCAGCTCGGAAATGCCGAAGGGGAAGGCGTATTCCACATCCGCGCAGCCCTTGGCGTAGTGGGCCAGCTCGGCGGGCTCGTGCTCGCGCAGCCGCAGCTTCTCGGAGCGCAGGCCCAGCGAGAGGTACCACTGGAAGCGGGCATCGCGCCAGTACGCGTACCACTGGTCGGCCTGGCTGGGATGGCAGAAGAACTCGATCTCCATCTGCTCGAACTCGCGCGAGCGGAAGGTGAAGTTGCGCGGGTTGATCTCGTTGCGGAAGCTCTTGCCGATCTGGGCGATGCCGAAGGGCAGCTTCATGCGGCTGGTGTCGATGACGTTCTTGAAATTGGCGAAGATGCCCTGGGCGGTCTCGGGGCGCAGGTACGCGATGGATGAGGAATCTTCCATGGCGCCGACGTAGGTTTTGAACATCATGTTGAATTTGCGCGGTTGGGTCAGTTCATGGCCGCAGAGGGGACAAAGAGCCTTCACGTCGGAAGGCAGCCTATCAACGCGTCGAATCTCCGTCTCGAAGCGTCCACCTTCTTGGTGCAATTGCATTCGGCGTCTCGTCTTGCTGTTGGCCCGATTGAAGGCTTCCCTCCCTGCGGATTGCTCATCGTCAGCCTCGACCCAAGCCGCATGCACGGGGTTTCCGTTCTCAAAGAAAACGACGTGGTATACCTTGTCGGCGCGGAAACGAGCCTTGCATCCCTTGCAGTCCACAAGCGGGTCGTTGAAATTCACGACATGGCCGGAGGCCTCCCAGACCTTGGGGTTCATGATGATGGAGCAGTCCAGGCCGACCATGTCATCGCGCTGCCGCACGACGGAGTCCCACCAGGCCTCCTTGACGTTGCGCTTGAGCTCCACGCCCATGGGGCCGTAGTCCCAGCAGCCGTTGAGGCCGCCGTAGATCTCGCTGGACTGAAAGATGAAGCCCCGCCGCTTGCACAGCGAGACGAGTTTTTCCATCAGGTCGTTTGCCTGCTCGGCCATGGTCGAAGCCTTCCTTAAAAGTAAGTCACACATGATAGGACGCAGCGCTCGCGAAGACAAGAAGGCTGGAGCCTGGAGGCTGGAGGCGGGGAGGTACGGCGGGAGAAGAGGCGGGAGGCGGCTGCGGGCGCAAGGGTGAAGGCGGGAGGCACAAAGGCAAAGGCCGGAGGCACAGAACGCCTCCAGCCTCCAGCCTCTTCAAGCCAGCCCCCGAAGCTGCCGACCTGATAGATGATGGCGCACTGCCATGCGCCTGACAGGAGACATTCGGCATGAACGGCGCGGCGAAAGCTTCTTCTTCGCAGCCGGCCTTCACGATCCGCGTGGAGCCGCGCGCCATGGCCGTGCGGCTGGTGCGCGAGAAGGGCGCGCCGATCGCGGGGTTGGATGATGCGCATGCGCTGGCCGCCATGCACGATCGCGGCATCGTGTGCAATGATGAGGTGCGGCACGCCGTGGCCACGGTGGTGGCGCACTGGCTGGCCGATCAGACCGAGGGGGGCGAGGTGGTCGTGGCCCGCGGCACGCCGGCCAAGAATGGGGAAAACGGCCGGTACATCTGGGCGCCCCAGACCCAGCGGGAACAGCCGGCCGATGCCGACAGCAACGTCGATTTTTACGCTTCGCGGCTGGTCATGATCAGCGCCGGCAGCGTGCTGGCGGCGATTCGCCCGCCCACCAAGGGGGAACCGGGGCTGGATGTGTACGGAAGGCCGGTGGAACCCAAGCCGGGTAAACCCGTGCTGATGAAGCTGTGCGTGGGCTGCCATTTCGACGAGCCGCCGGGGATCATTCTGGCCGACCTGTCCGGCGTGCTGCGCGTGGGCAAGAAGACCATCAGCGTGCTGGAGCTGCTGGAAATTCGCGGCAACGTGGATTTCTCGACTGGCCACCTGCGCGCCCCCGCCGATGTGCGGATCGCCGGCGATGTGATGGACCTGTTCGAGGTGCACGCCGGCGGCAGCGTGTTCGTGCGGGGCGATATCAACGGCTCCCTGGTGGACGCGAAGCGCGATGTGGAGGTGCACGGCGCGTTGACCAATCATCGCAAGGGGCTGTGCCGGGCCGGCGGGGCCATTCGCGCGGGGCTGATCGACAATTCCATTCTCTACGCCCGCGGCGATGTGAAGGTGGCCAAGGAGCTGGTCTCCAGCGACACCTTCGCCGGCGGGCGGGTGCAGGCGGTGTCGCTGCGCGGCGGGGTGACCGTGGCGACGGGGGGCGTCGAGGTGCGCATTCTGGGCTCGCCCGCCTCGGCCCGCACGCTGGTGGTGGCCGGCGTGGACTGGACGTTGCCGGGCATGCTTCAGCCGGTGCTGGCGGCGGTGGAAAGCCTGCAAAAGGACCTCGATAAGCGAATGGAGTCGGTAAAACTTCTGCGCGACAACCGCAAGCGGCTGACAGCGGGGCAGAAGGAAACGCTGACGGAACTGGAATTCATCCTGTCCGAACAGACCCACCAGCTCAAGGCGCTCCAGGGACGGGTGGAGGATGCCCGCCGCCTGAGCGATCGGCGGCGCCGGCCGGTGGTGATGGTTCGCACGGAGGTGTACCCGGGCGTGGAGTTGCGGCTGGGGGATCTGTGCACGACGACGACGATGCGCATGGCCGGGCCGCTCTCGTTCCAGATCGTCGGCAGCGGCCGCGCGGCCTCTATCGCCGCCGTCGAGCACGGCACCCGCCCGATGGTGCTGCCCAGCCGCCGGCTGCCTGATCCGGTGGCGGGGATTACACTGCCAATGTGACCGCCGCAAGGCCGGCGGAAATCCCAAATTCCAAATCCCAAATCCCAAATAAACACGCGCCGCCGCGGAGCCGGCGGAAATCCCAAATTCCAAATCCCAAATTCCAAACAAGCACCAAATCCCAAGCACCAAAGGGGAACAAGCGTCCGCGCGAAGGAATCGCTTTCTTTGTTTGGAATTTGGTGCTTGGAATTTGTTTGGGATTTGGAATTTGGAATTTTCCGTTCCCACACGAGTGACACTTTCCCCAGACAACGTCGCCACCGAAGCATCGGACAGCTAGGATAAAGGACATGAAGGGCAGCGAGACATTCGAGCACACGGCCGATATCGGCATTCGCGCCTGGGGCGATAGCCGGCCCGAGCTGTACGAGGCGCTGGCGGAGGAGCTGGCGGGTTTAATCTGTCCTCGCGATCAGGTTCGGCCGACGGTGCGGCAGCGGTTTGCGGTCGATGCGGCCGACCCGGGGGCGCTGGCGGTGGCGTTCCTGGGGCAACTGGCGGATTGGTCGCAGCGGAGGCGGATGTGCATCGCCCAGGTTCGCGTGGACGCGGCGACCGACACGCACCTGGAGGCCGAGGTGGCCGCCGAGCCGCTGGATGCCAGCCGCCACGAACTGGGGCAGGAGATCAAGGCGGCGACATACCATAAGTTGGAGGTTCGAAATCGTGATGGGCGGTGGGAGGGACAGGTTATTCTAGACATATAGAATCGGTTGACATGAAATTCCAAATTCCAAATCTCAAATCCCAAACACGCGACAGCGCCGCGAAGGGAATTCCAAGCTCCAAATTCCAAACCAAGAGCAAAGCGATTCCTTCGCGCGCGGACGATTGTTCCCCGTTTGGAGTTTGGGATTTGGTGCTTGTTTGAGATTTGGGATTTGGAATTTGGGATTTGTCTTTTAGGGTGGGAGCAAGAAAATGCCAGACCAATGGAACGGCCCTCTGGAGCGTATCGACGACACGCGCTGGCGCATTCCCCGCTCGGCCCGCAGCGACATGCGCGTCGATGGCATCATCTTCGCCAGCGATACGCTGATGGCGGCGATCCGGCACGACCAGGCGCTGGAGCAGGTGGTCAACGTGGCCACGCTGCCGGGCATTGTCGGGGCCTCCCTGGCCATGCCGGATATTCACTGGGGCTACGGGTTTCCCATCGGCGGCGTGGCGGCGACGGATATCGAGCAGGGCGGCGTGGTGAGCCCCGGCGGGGTGGGGTACGACATCAACTGTGGCGTGCGGCTGCTGCGGACGAATCTGCGCGCCACGGAAGTGCGGCCGCGGCTGAAGGAACTGGTGGACCAGCTTTTTCGCGATGTGCCCGCCGGCGTGGGCGTGGGCGGCATCCATGAATTCGACGAGCGGCGCCTGCGGCGGCTGTGCGTCGAAGGCATGCGCATGCTGGCCGAGCTGGACCTGGCGCGGCCGGAGGATCTGGAGGTGACCGAGGCCGCCGGCTCGCTGGAGGGGGCGATGAGCGATGCCGTCAGCGAGACGGCGTACCATCGCGGCTTCGACCAGTGCGGCACGCTGGGCAGCGGCAACCACTTCCTCGAGGTGCAGGAAGTGCAGGAAGTGTACGATGCCCCCGCGGCCGAGCGGCTGGGGCTGGCGGTCGGCATGGTGACGGTGCTGATCCACTCCGGCTCGCGCGGCCTGGGGTACCAGGTGTGCGATGATTACCTGCGGCACCTGCAAAGCGCGCCGGCGCGGTACGGCTACCAACTTCCCGACCGCCAGCTCGTATGCGCGCCGGTCGACAGCCCCGAAGGCCGGCAATATCTCGGGGCGATGACCGCGGCGGCGAATTTCGCCTGGTGCAACCGCCAGCTCCTGGCCACGCAGGCGCGGCTGACGTTCGAGCGGTTCTTCCACGCCTCGGCGAAAGCGCTGGATATGCGGCAGGTGTACGATGTGGCGCACAACATCGCCAAGCTCGAAACGCACGTGGTCGACGGCCGGCCGCGGAAGCTGTGCGTACACCGAAAGGGGGCCACGCGGGCCTTTGGCCCCGGTAGTGCCGATGTGCCGGCGGCGTACCGCGACCTGGGCCAGCCGGTGCTTATACCCGGCGACATGGGTAGAGCCAGCTTCGTGCTGCTGGGCACGGCCGGCGCCATGGAGCAGACCTTCGGCAGCACCTGCCACGGCGCCGGGCGGGTGATGAGCCGCAACGCCGCCATTCGTGCGGCCAAGGGCCGGCGGATTGACAAGGAACTGGCCGATAGCGGCATCTTCGCCCGCGCGCGCAGCCGCACCGGCCTGGCCGAGGAGCAACCCGCGGCGTACAAAGATGTTGCGGAAGTTGTGGATGTGGTCCACCGGGCCGGAATCAGCCGCCGGGTGGCCCGGCTCAAGCCGATGGGGGTGGTCAAAGGTTGAACCCTGGACGTTTACTGCTGCCGATCAGTTCATGACCGTCATAAGACTGTAACACTTATCGCGTGAAGTCTCCCTCCTTCAACTGTCCATCGTGGACAGTTCAACTTTAAACCGTTTAAAGTTGCATCGTCGTAAGTGTTACATTCCCATGGTAACCAGCCCTTTTCCCCCGGTCCGACGCGGCCGAAGAGGACCGCCTTGGTGCAAACTTCCCGCGGTTTGTTCTCTATCTTTACACTCCGAAAAACCTTGACGATTCTCTCGGGCGGGCTTAATCTAAAAGCCTAGCCTGCAAGAGCTGTGCCCGCGCCGGCTAGTGCTTCGTAGGAGCCGGAGATTCGCCTTCGTGGCCCCCAAGGGAGAGGTAGTTATGCGCCAGCCGTCCAACGCCCTGCGCACCCGGATAGAATTTCAGTCGCTGGAACCCCGCCTGCTGCTCAGTGTTGACCCCTCCCTGTACCAGCAGGCCATTGTCGCCTGGCTGGCCAGCCCGCCGGCGGGTCAGCCCGCCGGTGGCTCGATGCAGACTCCCGCCACGGGCGGTCTGGCTCCCAACCTTGCCAACGCGGTGTTCGTTCCCGGTTCCAACAATGTGACCGACTACGATTGGTGGTTCGGCTCGGGACCCACGGCTGCCGGCATGCTGCTGGACTGGTGGAACGTCAACGGCGCGACGCAGGCCACTCTTTTCCCCGGCGATCCGGCGCACTGGCTCTACGGGCAATACCCGGCCACGACGTACGACCCCTACAGCGTGCCCGACGCCGCCAACGGCGCGGTTGGCGGCTGGTGGCAGTACTACGATAACGGCTATAACTGGCACACCCCCGATTCGCTGGCCGACTTCATGAAGGCCCAGAACCTGCCCTACCCGACCCCGCCCGACCAGCCCCCGCTCACTCAGAACGGCTACGTCGACTTCCTCAACGCCTGGTGGGGCCTGAACAACTACGTTTCCTGGGATGATCCGCGAACCGCCCAGAACGAGTCGTACGTGGGCGACGTGAAGATGGACTGGACGGCGGACAACTGGTGGGATGTCCCCAATCCCAACACCAATAATGATGGCGTTATCGCGGCCGCGGCCAACGGGGTGCCTGGCCTGGGGTCGATCGCCTTTACCGTGCCCACGGATGCGCTGGCGCGAAAAGTGTCCATGCTCCAGTTGCAGTTGTTCGGCGGGCAGGATGACGCCACGCCGCTGGCGCCGGGGGACCTGGGCGGGCTGACCGTAACCCTGACTCCCCCTGGCGGCGGCAGGCCCATCACGATGGCCGCACAGGGCGGCGGAGTTTTTACCGGCCAGGTCCCGCCGGCCCTCTTGGGCGCCGACCCGGCGGGCTCCTGGACCGTCAATATCTCCAACGGCGGCGCCAACACCGTGAACATCACCGGTGGCGACCTGCAGGTCGTGGATGGGTTGACCTACGCCAACTACATGGCGAAAGTCAAGTCCGAGCCCGTGATGCTCCTGTGGGAAGCCACGGCCCCGGCGGGATCCACAGACCCCGACGTGATGCCGCTGGCCGCCAAACCGCTGGGCAGCTACACGACCGGCCTGGGCTTCGACTACGTGCCGGCCGTGACCACGGATCCGGGCGAAACGGCGGCGACGACCAACGTCGACCAGTACACCACCTGGCATCAGGGGATGCAGGAGTGGGCGTACCACAACCAGACGCTCTCGACCACGTTTTACGGCTCGTTCAGCAATGCGATGGTCACCCGCGATCTGAAATGGTCGGTGGTGGGGGCCATCTGGCTGGAAACCCCGACGCAGCCCACCGGCTTGACGGCGTACTATTCGCTGGCCGACCAGAAGATCGGCAACCTGTCCCTTGAATTTGGCCTGGGCGATCCGAATCACCCCGACTGGTCCACGCGGACCCAGGCCGATTACGCCGCCGGCTTTAACGGCGCGCCGTACGCGACCGATGCGGGCGACCTGAACGGCGACGGCCAGGCCGAAGTGGTCCTGGCCGGCGGCACCACGCGCGGCGACAGCTACCTTTCCATCTTCCAGAACCCCAACGGCAGCGCCGCCAGCCTGGCGGGCCCGAACACCATCGACGTGGGCGGCCCCAACAGCAATGTGTGCGCCGTCAAGATCGTCGACGTCAATGGCGACGGCTTCAACGACATCGTCGTCCTGAACCGCGGCGGTCCCGCGCTCAATGCCACCAGCACCCTGCCGGCGGTATCGGCCCAGAACAGCTCCCTGCTCGTGCTGCTGAACGACGGGCACGGCAACCTCACGGCCCAGGCGCCGTTCGCCCTGCCGTCCAGCCAGGTTTATCCCTCCAGCCCGACGAGCAACATCACCGGCGTCACCTGGGGCGCCATGGCCGTCGGCAATGTGACGGGCAACGTAAGTGCCAGCGGCCTCGTGCTCCCCGGCATTGTGCTGGTGACGAATCCCCCGGCCTCGGCGAACAACCCGGCAACCTTGAACCGGGTCATGACGGTGTTTGCCGATGACACAGGGACCTTCCACCTCCGCACGCAGTACACGGATGGCACCACGCGCGTTTATATCCTGGATCTGGGTGACAGCATGGGGGCCTACCCGGTGGGTGTGGCGGTGGGCAATGTCGTTAACACCAGCGGCGTCCAGGATGCGGTGTTGCTGGAAAAGTACGCCGACGGGCAGACCGACAGCGTTGTAATGGTCCTGGCCAATCACAATATAGGAAATGGATACGGCGCTTTCATCGTCCCCACCACGACCTTTGCGACCTCCGACGGTACCAATCACACGCGCACGCCCACGGCCATTGCCCTGTCCGACTTGAACGGCGATGGCAAACCCGACGTGGTGACCGTCAGTTCGACCGCCAACCCCCAGGACAACCCGGTGGTGTCGATCCTAAACGGAATTCCCAACGGCTTCCACTCGCCCACGACGTTCCTGGCGGGGACGGGCCAGGTGTTCGCCCTGGCGATCGGGGATGCGGGTTGGAGTTCGACGCCCCAGATTATTCTCGGCAACAATACCGGCACCAGCGCGGGCAACGGCGTGACCGTCTGGCGTCTGGCCGGCACCACCTGGACGGCGGCCACCACGTACAACGTCAGCCAGCCGTACAGCGTTGCGCTGGGGACCCTGACCACCGGCAAGACGGCGATTCTCGTCGGCGGCCGCACCAGTTCGACCGCCCTGACGTTGACGGCCATCCAAAATGACACGACGTTCGGCATCCCCCAGGCCTACGCGGGCCTGACGAACTTTGTTGAGCCCGCCTATGATCTGACGGCGGCCTACAACTACCTGCTCAACCACCCCGGCACGCCGGAGAACTGGTATCTGAAGGTCACCGACGCGAACGGCTCCACGGACGGCTGGATTACCGATTTCCAGATCCGCTTCAACGGTCAGGTGTGGTTCACCTCCGACCGCGACGCGGTCATCCAGGCCGGCAGCCCGCAAGGCACGATCGCCACTGTGACCAGCGGCGTCATGAGCAGCATCACCGGCACGGTGTACGACGACCTGAACGCCGATGGCCAGCGCAGCGTCGTACCGGCGGTTTTGGAGAGCGACCCGGACACGCTGCCGGCGCCTATTCCCGATACCGGCGCCGAGACGATGTCGTCGATCCGCGCCACGGGCCTGACCGGCGTGCTGACCGGCGTGAAGGTGACGCTGAACATCACGCACCCGCAGAGTTCCGACCTGGTCGTCAAGCTGCGCCGCCATGCGGCCGACGGCTCGGTGATCGGTTCAGACATCCTGCTGCTCAACCACGTCGGCGATGGGGCGGATTTCACCGACACGGTGCTGGATGATCAGGCCAATCTGTCCCTGGCCGACGGCAGCTCGCCGTACACGGGCACGTTTGTGCCTTCGGGCCCGCTGTCGGCGCTGAATGGCGAGGACCCCAACGGCTGGTGGGACCTGATCGTTCAGGATACGGTCCCCAATGGCCAGGTCGGCCAGATCAACAGTTGGTCCCTCGAGCTGGACACGACGCTTGAGACGGGGCTGGCCGGCTGGACCGTCACGCTGAGGAGCACCGACTTCGGCAACACATTTGTCGAGACCACCACGACCGACGCCCTGGGCAACTACAGCTTGACGGCCGTGCCGACCGGCGGTTACAGCGTCACCGTTACGCCGGCGGCGGGGTACGTGGCCGCGACGCCCGCTTTGGTCGTCGGCCAGATGACCGGGGAGACTCTCACCGGCCGGAACTTCGGCTTCTTCCTGCCTGTGCCGATCGACGGCACGGTTTACGGCGACACGAATCACAACGGCGTGCAGGACAGCGGCGAGGCGGGCCTGGCGGGCGTGACAGTCTACCTCGACGCCAACAACGACGGCCGACTCGATTCGGGCGAACTCACCGCCACGACCGACGCAACCGGCAACTACAGTTTCCCGGCTGTGCGGCCAGGGACGTACCAATTGCGCATCGTGAATACGCCCGGCTGGGTGTACAGCACGCCCGTGGGCAGCACCACGTTCGACACGACGGGAGGGGATTATCCGCTGACGGTCCTGAGCGGGCAGACGTATACCGGCCAAGACTTCCCCACGTACGAGCCGGCGCTGCCTAACCTCACCGACGGCGGGGCGGCCAACCAGGGCTTCGGCCTGGCCTCCAACCCGCTGAGCACCACGATCAATCCCGGTGAGAATTTCCAGATTAATTGGCGCATCAGCAACCCGGGTGGGCCAAAGGGCGCAGCGCCCGCGGGGCCTTTTACCGTCAGCTTCTACGCCTCGCCGGTGGCCAGTGTGTCAGGCACGGTCGAGTTTGAAGCCTGGCTGACTGCCAAGGGCTACGTCCCGGTCTTGCTTACCAGCGCGCAGCGGGCAACCTTGCAGGCGACCTATGATGCCGAGCAGGGGCGGTACCTCCTTGGCACGGTGTCGGTGAGCGGCCTGGCGGCAGGGGGCTACACCGATGTCCTGTGCCGCGGCGCGCTGCCGGCGATCCCGGTGGGCGACTACTATGTGGCGGCGGTCATCGATTCGGGGTCGGCGGTCGTCGAATCGGACAAGACCGACAACACGGCGGTGGACCTGAACGTCGACTCACACGGCGCCCCCGTGCTGCTGCACGTGCCGGGCATCCGCGGCACGGTCTGGTCCGATCGCAACGGCAATGGCATCATCGACACGCACAACCCGGCCCAGCCCAACGACGATATCCCGCTGGCCGGCCGCGTGGTTTTCCTGGACGGCTATAAGGACGGCAACACCACTCACCAGGTCAATGGCACGCTGGAATGGGTGGACAACAACAACGACGGCCGCTGGGAGCCGGGTGAGGGCGAGCGCTGGACCACGACGGATGTCAACGGCAACTTCTCCTTCACCAATGATCTGGTCAACGGCACGTATCTGCTGCCCCCGGGCACGTATCACGTGGCCGAGGTCGTGCCGGCCGGCTGGGCGCAGACGGTGCCGAATACCAACACCAATCTGCCTGCCGGCGAATCCGTCATCAGCTTCCCCTCGCTCTCGGGCAACGAAGTGACCACCTCGTTCGCCATCAAGCCCGGGGTGGACCTGCAGGACGAAGGCCCCGCCAGCAGCGGCTTTAGCCCCGGCACCGTGTACTCGCCGGGCAGCACCTTTACCGCCTGGTGTCACGTGTTCAACAGCGGCGCCGGCGACGCCGGGCGTTTTACGGTGAGCTTCTACGCCTCGCGCAACCCCAACCTGGCTACAGCCGCCGACAACTACCTGATCGGCACGGTCAACGTGGCTGGCGCACCGGCCAACAGCGTCGTGAACGTGGCGCTGTCCGTAGCCGGCTTCCCGCTGATTCCCTCGGGCGCGTACTATGTTGGTTACATCATTGACTCGGGCAATACCGTTGTTGAGACCAACGAAACAAACAATACGGCCATGATGGCCGCCTACCCCCTGGTCATCACGAACCAGCCGGATCTGGTGGAGGCTCCGCCGAATAACGGCCAGCTTTCCGCTACGCTGGTACATGCGGGCGACAGTTGGCAGGCCACCTGGACTCTCCAGAATCTCGGCGGCTTATCGGGCCCGTTCACCGTGCTGTACTATGCCTCCGACAACGCCACCATCACCAGCTTCGACACGCTGCTGGGCTGGGTGACCGTGCCCGGCCTGGCTTCGGGGGCTTCGACGCAGGTGCAGCTCCCGCTCATCAACTTCCCCTCGCTTACCCCGGGCCAATACTATATCGGCATCCTGTTGCAGACCGCCGGCCATCAGGCCCAGACCAATTTCGTGGCCGTGGCGCCGCAGACGATCACGGTGCCTGGCCTGACCGGCACCGTCTACCACGACGTCAATGGCGACGGGACCCGCTCCGGCGAAGAAGAAGGGCTGCCCGGTTGGCGCGTGCGCCTGTACAAGGACCTCAGCGGCAGTCAGGTGCTGGATGCGCGAGACCCCCTGGTCGCCACCGCCGTGGCCCAGATTGATGGCACCTATTTCTTTACAGGCCTGGCGACGGGGAATTACATCATCCAGGAAAACGCGCTGCTCGGGAAGCTGGGTGATGTCCCCGGCAACGATCCGGCCGAAGCCGGCTGGCGGCAGACGGGCCCGACCTCGCGAACGTACCCCCTTTCCGTGGACGCCAACGCCGTCGTCACGGGGCTGGATTTCGGCAACGTCATGCCCAGCCTCCTTACGGGCACGGTATACAGCGACGACGACGGCAATGGGCAGCAGGATCTGGGCGAACTGCCCGTTCCCCATGCGACCATCTACCTGGATGACAACAACAACGGCACGCTTGATGCGGGCGAATTGAAGGTCGTGACCGACAAGTTGGGCAATTATGAGCTGCGCGGCGTGTTCCCCGGCAACCGGATTGTGCGCGAGGACCTTTCCCAGGCCGCGCCGGACACGTACGTGTCCGGACCGGCGGCCGAATTCTATGTCGTCAAGGTCACCAGTGCGGCCTTGTACACGCCCTACCACTTTGGCAACGCGCAATATGCCACGATTCAGGGCTATCTTTGGAACGATCTCAACGGCAACGGCCGGCTGGACCCGGGCGAGCCGATGCTGCAGGGATGGACCGTTTACCTTGACAACGATGGAAACTTCATGTTGGATCCCGGCGAGCCGACCGCCATTACCGACGCCCACGGCATATTTGAATTCACGCACCTGCACCCCGGCTCGTATCGCGTGATGCAGGTGGTTCAGGCGGGCTGGATCCAGACCTGGCCGGACACCGCTCGATTCATCCCGAACCTGGATCCGCTCAACGAGCCCCGCTGGCATGGGGTCAGCGTAGCCAGCGGGCAAACGTCCGCACCCGTGGATTACGGCAACATCAAATCCGCCACGCTCAGCGGCACGAAATGGGAGGACCTGGACGCCGACGGCGTGCACCGGCCCGCGGACCCGCCTCTGGCCGGCTGGACCATCCAACTCTTCCTGGATGCGTATGGGAGCCAGGTGCTTTCGCGCGGTGACATGCTGTGGAACGTGACGAACACAGACGCCAACGGCAACTACATGTTCAGCGTTCCCACGCCGGGCTTCCCGCCGGGGGCCATTATCCCGCCGAACTTCTGGCTGCCCAACGATCTGTTCCCCGGCATGCCCGTTACGAAACAGGGGTATCCGACCAGCTACATCATCAACGAGAAGCTGCCGGGTGCCATCGAGTACAAAGTGACGCCGGACGAGTTACACGATTTCAACGGCCTCAGCCATAACCGCATCAACAACGCCGCCGTCAACGGCGAGGTCGTGCAGTTGTTTGAAGATGAGAATGGCGACGGCATCGTCAGCCCCGGCGACTACTTCGTGGCCCAGACGGTGACCGCACCGTTGACCCATCCGGACATTGCGAACAATTTTGTGCACAATTTCGGCTCGCCGGGCTGGTACTATATCCCCAACGAGCCCGCCCTGAATGTCAATCCCAACAACCACAACTACATCCTCCGCGAATTCCCGATCTCGGCCTGGCATCAGACCGCTCCCGCGGTGGGATTCTATCCCCAGACGGTGACCAGCGGGCAAACTGTCCCCAGCCTGGACTTCGGCAATTACCAGGCCGTTACGATCGGGGGGATCGTGTACAACGACATCAACGGCGACGGCCGCGCGCAGCCCACCGAGCCGGGGTTGGCCAATTGGACGGTGTTCCTCGACCAGAATCACAACGGCATTCTGGATCCGGGCGAACCGTTCGCGCTGACCGATTCGGCCGGCAACTACAGCTTCCCCAACCTGCGCCCAGGCGCAACTTATTATGTGGCCGAGGTGCCCCAGATCGGCTGGCAGAATTCCCAGCCGGCCGGCGGGGAGTATACGACCTATCTCCAGAGCGGGCAGAACAATACCGCCGCCAACTTCGGCAACTGGCAATACGGCCAGATCAGCGGCACGATATTCGAGGACGTCAACGCCAACCACAACTGGGATTACATCGACAACAACAACAACGGCGTCTTCGACGCCGGCGACACCCGCACCGAGGGCACGCTGGCGGGCTGGCAGGTCTCGCTGTATTACGACAGCAACCATAATGGCGTGCTGGACACCAACGAACTGGCCACCCCGTACGCGCATACCACCACCGACGCCAACGGCAATTACGTCTTTGCGAACCTGCCGGTGGGCCTGTACCAGGTCTCGGAGGTGGTGCCGCCAAACTGGTTGCAGGAAGCTCCGATTTCCGGGCAGGTGAGCCCCAACGTGATGGCCGTGGCCGGCAGTTTTGACGTCATGCTGACCAGCGGCCTGGTCGTCACCGGCCTGCAGTTTGGCGACACGGGCCTGGCCACGATCAGCGGCACGGTGTGGAACGACATCAACGGCGACAGCATCGGTCCCACCCAGAACGCCTTCACTCTGCCGGCGGCCAGCGTGCCGGTACCCATTCCCGATAACGGCAGCGTGGATGTGCCGATCACCGTCAGCGGGCTCAACACGAACATCCTGCATGTGAGTGTCACGCTGAATATCACCCACCCGTACGCGTCCGATCTGGAAATCTGGCTGATCGGGCCCGACGGCACGAGCGTGCTGCTGCTAAACCGCCTGCAGCTTGGCAATGCCAACCCGGGCGGCGAGAACGGCCAGAATTTCATCAACACGGTGCTGGATGACCAGGCCTCCACCAGTATCAACGTGGCCCTGGCGCCGTTCACCGGGTCATTTATTCCGGCCCAGCCGCTGGCCGGCTTCGACGACAAGGACCCCAACGGCATCTGGACGCTGCGAATCCGCGACACCCGTCCCGCGGATGTCGGCCAACTCAATTCCGTCGCGCTGAATATCCGCAGCGGCCAGGAAGAGCCGGGCCTGGCCGGATGGAAGGTTTTCCTGGACCAGAACAACGACAACACCCTCCAGTGGTCCGACGCCAACCACAACGGCATCTGGGACCCGGGCGAGGGCGAACAGTGGACCACGACCGACGCCTCCGGCCATTATTCGTTCACCGGTTTGACTCCCGGTCAGACGTACCACGTGGCCGAGGTGCTCCAGCCCGGCTGGCTCCAGAGCAGCCCCGGGGGCGCCGGAGAATTGACCGTTCCGCTGTTGAGCCAGCAGGTGGCCGCCAACACCAACTTCGGCAACGTCCGCGCGGGTTCCATCAGCGGCACCGCCTATGAGGATCTCAACCTGAACGGTGTGAAGAACAGCGGCGAGCCGGCACTGACTGGCTGGCAGATCGCGCTGTATTACGACAGCAACCACGACGGCGTGCTGGATAACAACGAACTGATCACGCCCATCGCCCAGATCGCCAGCACGGCCACCGGCTATCAGTTCACCGGGCTGCGGCCGGGCCTGTACCAGGTCAGCGAGTACCTCCAGACGGGCTGGGTGCAGGAAGGCCCGCTGGATGGCTCGCACGGCACGGGCGTTACGGCCTTGGGCGGCAGCTACACGGTGCTGGTGACCAGCGGCATGGCCGCCACCGGGGTGGATTTCGGCGATGCCCGCACCGGCGAAATCCACGGGACCGTGTGGCAGGACCTCAACGCCAACGGCCTGAAGGACTCGACGGAAGGCGGTCTGGCCGGCTGGACCGTTTATATCGATGCGAATAACAATGGCCGCCTCGATCCGGGCGAGCCGTTCGCTATTACCGACGCGGCCGGCAACTATGTACTGTCGAACCTGCCGCCGCGCGGCAGCACCGCCTATCGCATTCGCGAGGTGGTGCAGGATACCTGGCATCAGTCCAGCCCCAGCATGTATCCGGCCGATCCGGGCCTCCAGTCCATCACCGTCGGTGAAGGGCAGATCGTCCAGAACGTCAACTTCGGCGACTGGCAGTATGGCTCGCTGTCGGGCACGGTCTGGCACGATCTGAACCGCAACGGCCTGCGCGATGGCACGGAAGAGGGATTGTCCGGCTGGGTGGTATTCCTCGACACCAACGGCGACAACACTCTGGACGGGCACGAACCTTGGACCACCACCGCCGCCGACAACCCGGCCACCGCCGGCGTTGACGAGTCCGGCGCCTACAGTTTCACCAACCTGGTGCCCGGCACCTACACGGTGGTGGAAGTGCCGCAGGATGGCTGGGCGCAGACGTTCCCCTCCCAGATGGGCGGGGCGACGGGCGCGCAGGTCATCCAGGTTGTCAGCGGCCAGAACACCGCCAGCATCAATTTCGGCGATGTGGAGGCGACCGCGCATATTACCGGCACCATCCGCAACGACCTCAACGCCGACGCTGTTGCTCCCCGCCGCCAGACGTTCCAGCCGGCGGCGGCCAGCCTCCCCGTGGCTATCCCCGACAACAGCCTGATCGAGCAGACCATCGATGTGACGGGCATGCCGGGCAACATTCTGGACGTCAACCTGACGCTGAACATCACCCATCCCAACGTCTCGGACCTCCGGGTGACGCTGATCTCCCCCGACGGCGCCAGCGTCGTGCTGGTCAACGGCATCGGCGGCACGGGCGCCGATTTCGTGAGCACCGTCTTCGACCAGGCCGCCACCGCCAGTATCGACACCGCCACAGCGCCCTTCACCGGCACGTTCAGGCCGCACGGCGACCTCAGATCGCTCAACGGCGGCAACCCCAACGGCAACTGGGTTCTGCGGGTGGAGGATCTGGCCGCCGGCAACATCGGCCAGCTCAATGGCTGGTCCCTGTCCATTCGAAGTGCAGAAAACGAACCGGGTCTATCCGGCTGGACGGTATACCTCGACTCCAACAGCAACGGGCAACAGGACTCGGGCGAACGCGCCACGACGACAGACTCTCACGGCAACTACAGTTTCAACGGGCTGTTGCCCGGCAATTACAGGGTGGGAGTGGTCGTGCCCAAGTATTGGACGATGACCTACCCCGCCGGCGGCTTCCTTACGGTCACGAACCTGGGCGTGAGCCAGACGGCCGATGGCAACGACTTTGGCGCCAAGACGCGGCCGGTCGCCAACGACAGCAGTCCCACCATCGATGAGAACACCGTCCTCAACGGCAGCGTCACGGCGAGCGATTTCGACGGCTATTCGCTGACGTACACGGCCGCCAGCCAGCCGGCGCATGGCACGCTGGTGCTCAATGCTGACGGCACATTCACCTACACGCCGGACCTCTACTACAACGGCACCGACCAGTTCACCTTCAACGCCGCCGACAGCATCGGCCGGGCCAATCCGCCCGGGACGGTGAGCATCACCATTCGGCCGGTCAACCAGCGCCCGACCGCCACCAGCCTCAGCGAGGTCACCGATGAGAACAACGCCGTCACCTTCAACCTGGAGGGGCTGGACGTCGAGACTCCGACCAGCCAACTGGTCTTCTCGACCGCCAGCGGTCCTTCGCACGGCACGCTGACGATCAACGGCGGCGTCGCCACGTACACGCCGGCGACCTACTTCTACGGGACCGACACCTTCACCTACGTCGTTACGGACAATGGCAACCCGCCAGGTGTCGGCACCTCTCCGGCCTTAAGCAGCGTGCCGGCCACTGTCACGATCACCGTCAATCACGTGAATCAGCCTCCCGTGGCGGACTCGCAGACGCTGGTTGAGCCCACGATCGGCGGCTCGGTGGGTATCACGCTGACCGGCCACGACGTCGAAACGCCGCTGGATCAGCTTGTCTTCGCCATTGCAACCCAGCCGAAGTACGGGAACCTTGTTCTGGTCGGCCGCCAGGCCACGTACACGCCCGCGCACAACTACGCCGGCCAGACCGACAGCTTCACGTTCACCGTCTCGGACGGCAGCCTGACCGCGACGGGCACAATTTCCATAACCGTGCTGCCCAGCCAACTGAGCCTGGACCTGGTCAGCGGGCAGAGCGTCAGCTACGTCGATGGCGACGGCACGCACGTTCGCGTACTGCCCGTGCGGACCGGGGCCCACTTGGTCTTCAGCGGATTCACGCTGTCGCAGCAGCGGGTGGCAGGCCTGTTTACCGTCGCCGGCGCCGGCGCGTGGATCCAGGAGATGGACCTGGTCAGCACAAACCCCGGCGCCTCGCTCACCGTGAGCACCGTCGGCGGCGACGCCGTCACGCCCATGGGCACGTTGACGGGCAGCGCACCGCTGAGCCGGCTGCTGGCACGGGGCGTGAACTTCACCGGCGGCGGTATCGTGATGACCGGCGCGGGCACCGTAAATACGCTTCAAATCGGCGATCTGCTGAATGGCGCTGCGCTTACCCTGCCGGCCACTGCCGGCGGGGCGCCCATGTCTATCGTGGGCGGCCGGTTCGGCAATAACAGCAATGTGACTCTGGGCCGGCCGGTCAGCGCGCTGACCCTAACCCAGTTCGACCAGGGCAGTTTCACGGCCCCCAGCGCCGCGGTCATTCGAACCACTGGCAACGCCAGGCGCTCTTTGCCTGGCGATTTCCTGGCCAATATGACCCTCAGCGGCCCGGCCACACCGGCCACGGCGCCGGTGCTGAACGCCGCGTCAATCCGTGGCAACGCCGGTGGCATCTGGCACATTACCGGCCGCGTAAACAGCGTGACGGTCTCGCGTAACTTGCAGGACGCTACCATCACCGTGACGCAACCGGTCGACCCGCTGCACTATGCGGTCAATGTGGTCAACGTTTTGGGCATGATGGACAATGTGGACCTGGTAACGCCGGGAAACATCAATTCCATCGTCACCAAGGCCATGACCGACACCAACGTGTACGCCGGCGTGGTGGCTGGCACGACGGGCCTGCCCAACCCGTACACGCAGATCAACAACCCCGCGCAGCACGTGGGCACCGCGGCGGCGGCCAAGATCAGCCGGTTGACTATCATCGGGCTGCCGGCCTTCGATCCCATCACGCGGCGGATCACGTACAGCTTCGTCAACAGCAACATTGCCGCCTACGACGTGGGTACGCTGACCCTCCGCAATGCCGACCCGCTGGCCGATCAGCCTTTCGGTGTCGCCACCTGGCACGCCACGCGGATGGTTTACACCGATAGTTTCGACAGCCACGCCAACTGGACCTGGCCGTCCCCGCGCGGGTTGTCGGCGATCCCGGCGGGTCAGTTCACCGTACAAATGGGTATGACTGGCGTGGAGTCGTTCCTGCCCTCTGAACTGGTAACCCGCGACCGCGTGGGCGATTCGGCCCAGGCCGGAGCCGATATCGCCGCCACGTACATGCGCGTGCTGGGCGACTATGTCTATGTCGGCATCGCCCTGGCGCAACCCCTGGCGCAGAATGTCAATGCGAACTTCCGGCTGGACACGAACGCGGGATTTGGCGCCTTGGCCGATGTGAACGACATCCTCAGCGACTTCCAGGTCGCCTTTAACAGCGCTGCCGGCACCGTGTCCGTGGTGACTGGCGTGCTGACCAACGGGCAGCGCGTCGTGCAGACGGTGCCGGATGTCGGGGCCTCGGCGGTGGTCACCAGCGGCGGCATCCTGTTCAAGGTGCCGGTGTCGGTCTTCGTCGGTTACGATTTCTTCCACTTGATCAGCACCAGCCTGGTCAGCGCAGCCGGTCAGGTCCTTGACAGGAGTCCGAATTGACGTTCCTTCGCGGTCTGACGGCGTTCCTGGCGGCAGCGCTGTTCATGGCGGCGGGCGTGCAGCTCACCGCCAGGGCGGCGTGGTCGCTGTGCGGGGCTGGCCGCACAAATCTGGAGGAGCTGCGCGCCCTGCCGACCACGTTCCACCGCGTCACCGCGGAGGATCTCCAGAAAGTCCGCATCCATCACGTCAGCGAATGGCCCGCGGACAAGCCCCGCGTTTTCCACGAGTCGCCCCAGTTGGCCGCACGCGTGGCGGCGGGGGAACTGCCGCCCCTGGAGCAGCGGCTGCCCGAAGAGCCGCTGGTCATCACCCCGCCCGACCAGTGCGGCCCTTATGGCGGCGACTGGGTGCGCTGCGACACCGACACGACGCGCTACATCACCCACCGCATCGGCTATGAAGAGCCGGTTCGCTTCGACCCCTTTGGGCGCGACATCCTGCCCAACGTGCTGAAGAAATGGGAAGTCGCCGATGATGGGCGAACCGTCACCTTGTACATGCGGCGGGGAATCCGCTGGTCCGACGGCGCCCCCCACACCGCCGATGACTATGTCTTCTGGCGTAACGATCTTTTGCTGGACCCCAATGTCACGACCACTCTTGCCGATGAGTTTAAGCCGGGTGGCAAGCCGTTCGAGCTGGAGAAAATAGACGACTATACGATCCGCCTGCGTTTCGCCGCGCCCAACGGACTGTTTATCGCCCATGTGGCGGGAGGGGCGTATCATGGCTGCCCGTCCCATTACCTGAAGCGTTTTCATCCGAAATACGCCGACAAGGCCGAGCTCAATCGCCTGGTGGTCAAGTACGGCGTGGCCGGTCCCTACCAGTTGCTGGACCGCCAGAAGGCCTTTTGGGTCAATTCCGAGCTGCCCCAACTCGACGCCTGGGTCCTCAACGAGGAATATGTGCCGGGCAAGCCCACGGTCTTTGTGCGCAACCCGTACTACTGGAAGGTGGATCCCCAGGGCAACCAGTTGCCCTACCTCGACCGCATCGTCTGCTACGTGGTCAGCGACAAGCAGACGCTCTATCTCAAGGCCATGAAGGGCGATTTAAGCCTGGCCACCAAGCTGGAGTTGCCGTATTACCCCCTGCTCATGGAAAAAAGCCTCCTCAGCCACAAGCCCGGCAGCCTGATCACGCCTTTCCGCGTGCTGCACTGGTTCGGGCCGGACTGCCCGCGTCTGATCCCCAACCTGAATCATCCCGACCCCGTCAAGAACGCCCTGTTCAACGATCTGCGCTTCCGCAAGGCGCTGTCGCTGGCGATCAATCGTCACGAAATCAATGAGGTGCAGTTCCTGGGCCTGGGTCGGGAGCGGCAGAATACGCCCACCTCGCGCTCGCCGTTTTACTCGGAACATGCCGAAAACGCGTACACGCAATACGATCCCGTCGGGGCCAACGCGCTGCTGGATGAACTGGGCCTGACCCAGCGCGATGCCGACGGCTACCGCCGGCGGTCGGATGGCCAGACGCTGGTGGTGGACATCAACTCCTGCCCGTTGACCGGCTACGACGACGCTTTGCACCTCGTCAGCCGCTTCTGGCGGGAGGTGGGCATCAAGTCGGACCTGCGCATTCAGGCCTACGAGCTGTGGCGCGAGCGGTACTGGGCCGGCCTGCACGATATTTACGCCTGGTTCTACGGTGGCGAGCAGAACCCGCTGATCGGCGACTCACCCCTGCCCGCCAACCGCTATGACTGGCAGGCCCGGCTGTGGGGCCTGTGGTACGAAACCAAGGGCGAAAAGGGTGAAAAGCCCGTGCCGGAGATGGTCAAAGCGATGGAAATCTGGCGCTCCATCGGCCAGGTCGTCGATCCGGCCGAGCAGATCCGCCGCTGCCGCCAGGTCCTGGATATGCGCGCGGACAACGTGTGGGAAATCGGCCTGGTCAGCGATGCCCCGCTGGTAACCGTGGTGCAGGATTCTTTTTTGAACGTGCCCGAAACGGCGTATTATGACTGGTATTCCCGGGGACCGGGCAACACGGCCCCCGAGTGCTACGCGATCAAGAAAGAGTAATTGGCTCATGGGTACCTGGATCTTGCGGCGAATCCTCTGGATGTTCCCCACGCTGTGGGTGATCTCCCTGATCTCGTTCGGCATTATCCAGCTTCCCCCCGGCGACTACGTCACCAGCCACCTGGAGGCCATGCAGGCCGCCGGCGAAAACGTCAAGCCCGGCGACATCGAGCGGCTCCGCCGGCTGTACAACCTGGATGACCCGTTCCACATCAAGTACCTGAAGTGGTCCAACGACCTGCTGCCGCTGGGTTTTGTCCGCAGCCCGGAGGACGGCGCCTACTTCTGGCACGAAAACCCCGATAAGACCCAGACCTTCCGCTGGCAGTGGCCGCACTTCAAGTGGCCCAACATGGGCTGGTCGCTGGAGCACGAGCGGCCGGTGGGCCAACTCATCACCGAGCGGCTGCTGCTGACGGTGGCCCTGTCCATCCTGACGCTGCTTTTCACCTGGGCGCTGGCGATCCCCATCGGCATCTACTCCGCCGTGCGCCAATATTCCGTGGGCGATTACCTCTTCACCTTCCTGGGTTTTTTAGGCCTGGCCACGCCCTCGTTCCTGCTGGCGTTGGTGCTGATGTATGTGGCCCAGGAGGCCTGGGGCATGGATGCGGGGGGGCTGTTCTCCCCGGAATTCCAGACCGCTGCGTGGTCGTGGGCCAAGGTTTCCGACCTGATGGCCCACATCTGGGTGCCCATGATCGTGCTGGGGCTGGGCGGCACGGCCGGCCTCATCCGCATCCTGCGCGCCAACCTGCTGGATGAGCTGCGCAAGCAGTACGTCATCACCGCGCGGGCCAAGGGCCTGCCGCGCGTCAGACTCCTGATGAAATATCCCGTGCGCGTGGCCATCAACCCGATCATCAGCACCATCGGCTGGCTGCTGCCGGGCATCGTCTCCGGCTCGGTGATCGTGGCCGTGGTGATGAACCTGCCCACCGTCGGGCCGCTGCTGCTCACGTCGCTTTTGAGCCAGGACATGTACATGGCCGGCAGCATGGTCATGCTCATGGCCGCCCTGACCGTCGTGGGCACGCTCATCAGCGATATCCTGCTGGTGATCGTGGATCCGAGAATTCGTTACGAGCGGAAACAGAATTGACCGAACTGACCGGACAGCTTGAGCCCAAGAGCCCCTCCGCCGCCTCCGTCGTCGAGGAGGAGTTGGCCGCCAAGGGCGCCTCCGTCTACACCGCCTCGCAGTGGCGGCTGATGTGGTGGAAATTCCGCAAGCACAAAGTGGCCGTATGGTCGCTGGCCCTGATCGCCAACCTGTACGTGCTGGTGATCCTGTGCGAGCTCATCGCTCCGTACGTGCCGGAAGATCGCAACATCGACCTGGCGTATTCGCCGCCGCAGCGGCTGCACTGGATCGGCGCGGATGGCTTCCACCTGCGGCCCTTCGTCTATAACCTCTCCGGCGTCCGCCACCCCGAGACCCGCCGGCGGTTGTACGCCGAGGACACGACCACGGCCTGCCCGGTGCGGTTCTTCGTCTTGGGCAGCCGGTACGACCTGTGGGGCCTCATCCCCATGCGGCTGCACCTCTTTGGCGTGGGCGCCGGCGGCACGCTGCACCTGTTGGGCACCGACTCACTCGGCCGCGACCTGTTCACCCGCCTGGTGTACGGCGCCCGAATCTCCATGACCATCGGCCTGATCGGCGTGGCGCTGACCTTCTTCTTCGGCTTGACCATCGGCGCTGCCAGCGGCTACTTCGGCGGCATGGTGGACCATTTGATCCAGCGGCTCATCGAGGTGATCCAGTCGTTCCCGACGATCCCGCTGTGGATGGCCCTGTCGGCGGCGCTGCCGGCCTCGTGGACGCCCATCCAGACCTATTTCGGCATCATCCTGGTGCTCTCGCTGATCGGCTGGACGGGCTTGGCGCGCGTGGTGCGCGGCAAGATTCTGTCCCTGCGCGAGGAGGATTACGCCACGGCGGCTCTCCTGTCGGGGGCGTCCACCTGGCGGATCATGTGGCGGCACCTGCTGCCAGGCTTCACCAGCAACATCATCGTCGGCCTGACGCTCCAGCTTCCCAACGTGGTCTTGGGCGAGACGGCCCTGAGCTACCTGGGCCTGGGCCTGCGCCGGCCGGTGGTGAGCTGGGGCGTGCTGCTCTACGATGCCCAAAACGTGCAGGCCGTGGCCCAGCAGCCCTGGCTGCTTAGCCCCGCGGTGCTGGTGGTCGTGATGGTCCTGGCCTTTAACTTTGTGGGTGATGGCCTGCGCGATGCGGCCGACCCGTATGTGAGATAACCGAATTGACTGACTCTCGCACAAACAATCAGGCCTCCTCAGGCGCCAGCGCCGCGGCCGCGCCGGCGGATGATGTACTGCTGCGGATCCAGGACCTGCACACGCATTTCTTCCTGGATGAAGGCACGGTCCGCGCCGTCAACGGCGTCTCGCTGACCGTCCGGCGGGGCAAGACGCTGGGCGTCGTGGGCGAGAGCGGCTGCGGCAAGAGCGTCACGGCCTTCAGCGTGCTCCAGCTTATCGACCCGCCGGGCAGGATCCTCTCGGGCCGCGTGGATCTCTACGGCCCCGGCGGCTCCACGTGCCTGACCGACCTGTCGCCCGATGGGCCGCAGATGCGGCAGATCCGCGGGGCGCGCATCGCCATGATCTTCCAGGAGCCCATGACCTCGCTGTCGCCCGTGCACACGGTGGGCAACCAGATCGCCGAGGCCGCCCGCCTGCACCTGCACCTGAAGGGGTCAGGGGCCCGCCAGCACGCCATCGAGATGATGAGCCAGGTGGGCATCCCCGACTCCTCCCGCCGCTTCAGCCAGTACCCCCACGAGATGTCCGGCGGCCTGCGCCAGCGCGTCATGATCGCCATGGCCCTGTGCTGCCGGCCGGACTTGCTCATCGCCGATGAGCCCACCACGGCCCTGGATGTGACGATCCAGGCGCAGATTCTCCAGCTCATGCGTGAATTGCAGCAGCGGCTGCACATGTCCATCATGCTCATCACGCACAACCTGGGCGTGGTGGCCGAGATGGCCGATGAGGTGGCCGTCATGTACCTGGGCCGCGTGGTCGAGCAGGCCTCCACGGTGGATCTCTTCGAACGCCCCCAGCACCCGTACACGCAGGCGCTCCTGCGATCGATTCCCGGCCGCCAGGTGGCCCGCAAGACCAACCTGGAGGTGATTCGCGGCTCGATACCCGACGTCTTCAGCCAGCCGGCGGGCTGCGCGTTTTGCCCGCGCTGCGGTGAGGCCCGCGTGGGCCGCTGCGATGTGGGCAGCCCGCCCTCGCTGGAGGAAGTCATCGCCGGCCGCGCCGTGGGGGCGCAGGCGGTCGCCGGCCACACCGTGGCGTGCTTCGCCCGACAGAAGGAGGAGGCCCGCCGTGGTTGAAGCTGCCGCACAGGTTGGAGCCGCCGCCGGAAAAACGGCCTTGCCGCTGGTGGAAGTACGCGATCTGAAAAAGCATTTCCCCATCAAGCGCGGCATGCTGGGCCGCGTGGTGGGGCAGGTCAAGGCGGTCGACGGCGTCAGCTTCGACGTCTTCGCCGGCGAATGCCTCTCGCTGGTGGGCGAGAGCGGCTCGGGCAAGACCACCGTCGGTAAGACGCTCCTGCGGGCGCTGCACCCCACGGCCGGCGCGGTGAAGCTGCGCGTGGATGGCCGCACTGTGGATGTGGCGGCCCTGCCCGCCGCCCAGCTCAAGCCGCTGCGCCGCCACATGCAGATGATCTTCCAGGACCCGTACGCCTCCCTGAACCCGCGCATGACCGTGCAGGAGATCATCTCCGAGCCGCTGCTGGTCAACGGCGTGCCGCGCGGCGAGCGCCGCCAGCGGGTGCGCCAGCTCATCACGCAGGTGGGGCTGAAGGTCGAGCACCTGGTGCGCTACCCGCACGCCTTTTCCGGCGGCCAGCGGCAGCGCATCGGCATCGCGCGGGCGCTGGCCTTAAGCCCGCGCTTCATCGTGGCCGATGAGCCCGTCTCGGCGCTGGATGTGTCCGTGCAGGCGCAGGTGATCAACCTGCTGCAACGGCTCCAGGTGGAGCTGGGGCTGACGTACCTCTTTATCGCGCACGACCTGTCCGTGGTGCGGCACATCTCCGACCGCGTGGCCGTGATGTACCTGGGCAAGATCGTGGAACTGGCGGATGTCGAGCCCCTGTTCGACCGCCCGCGCCACCCCTACACCGAAGCCCTGCTGGCCGCCGTGCCTATGCCCGACCCGAAGCGCAGGAGCCAGCACATCATCCTCGGGGGCGAGGTGGGCGACCCCTCCAACCCGCCTTCGGGCTGCTCGTTCCACACGCGCTGCCTCTATTGCCAGGATCGCTGCCGCAAGGAGATTCCTCCCTTGCGCAGCATCACCCCCGGCCACCAAGCCGCCTGCCACTTCGCCGAAGAACTCACGCTTCGCGGCATGGCGGAATAGGCGCAGCGCGCGGTTTGGCCGCGCAGGCTTGAGAACACGCCATCCGGAACTTCCAGCGCGCATCAGCGCCGGTTGACGGGCGCCATCGGCATGGCCACGGTGGGGGCCTTCAGCCGGCTGGAGTTATAGGGGTAGAGCAGGATGATGCCCCAGGTCTTGATGGACTGCTCATCCTCCTCCACGTTCACGCTGTAGATCGGAATGAACGTCTTGCGTTCCTTGCGGTAGATCTGCTCGCCTTGCTTGTCGAATTTGTGGAGCTTGTCCGAGCTGGCCAGCCAGATAACGGCATCGCTTTTCTCGTGGCTCCAGCGCAGGCCGTTGCCATCGACGCCCTCGGTCTTCTCGACGTCGAAGAGGGGCCAGGCGATGGCCGTCTTGTGATACGTTTCGCCCGGCTCCAGCCGCCGCTCGCAGCCGGTCAGGCCGACCAGGCCCAACGCCAGCACTGCCAGGGTGATTGCGCCGCCCAGGTTGCAGATATTATGAAGGCTCCAACTGCGCGTTTTCATAGCGATTCCTTTCCTGATGAAATCACGCCTACCGGTTCCCTTGCCCATTGCAGAATCTATCGGCTGATTGTCGATGCCGGGACGAGCCTGTCAAGGCTTTTGGCAGCGGCGGTCCGCCGACTTGGCGCCGATGGGGCCGGCGGAATTCGCGATTTCGTTGACAGTTCGGTGCCACCGGCGACAATGCGACGCAAGTCCGGTATTGTGCAGGCAATTCGGCGTGCCTGGATTCCTGGATATCGTGTTTTTGGGACATCAACCATCATGATGACCGAGCGCGAACGTTTTTTGCGGTACATGCGGTTTGAGAAGGTGGACCGCATTCCCTTGATGGAAATGGGCATCTGGGACGAGACGCTGGATCGGTGGCGCCACGAAGGCCTGCCCAAGTGGGTGACCGACCTGCGGCACCTGGAGGATTACCTCGACCTGGACCGCAGCTTCAACATGAACTGGCTGCCGATCAGCCAGGAGACCTACCCGCCCTTCGAGCGGCAGCTCATCGCCGATCAGGGCGAGGTGCTGCTGATGCGCGATGAGCGCGGCATCACCTTCCGCCAGCAGAAGCGGTATAAGACGATCCCCGAGTTCATCGAGTTCCCCATCAAGACGCTGGCCGACTATGAGCACCTGCGCGAGCGTTTCGACGGCAAAAGCCCCGGCCGCTACGCCGAGGACTTTGACGAGGACCTGCGCTTTCGCCGCCAGCGGGGGGAGATCATCGGTGTGAATTTCCGCAGCTTCTTCGGCTTCCCGCGAAACTACTCGGGCATGGAGAACTGGTGCATGGCGTTCTACGACCAGGAGGAGCTGGTCACGCGCATGATCGCCGACCGGCTGCAGTTCGCCAAGGATGTCTTCGCCCGCGCCATCGCCGCCGGCGGTGTGGATTTCATCCAGATCTGGGAGGACATGGCGTACAAGACCTCCTCGATGATCTCGCCGCAGCATGTCCGCCAGTACATGCTGCCGGCGTACCGCGAGCTGGTAAGTTTCCTGCGCCAGCGCGGCGTGCAGCTCCTGATGGTCGATTGCGACGGCCGCGTGGATGAGCTGCTGCCGATTTGGCTGGAGGCCGGCATCGACGGCTGCCACCCGTGCGAGATCGCCGCCGGTTCCGACCCGGTGGCCCTGCGCCGCCGCCACCCGCGCGTCACGCTCATGGGCGGCATGGACAAGCGGGCCATCGCCGCCGGCCGCGAGGGCATCGACGGCGAGCTGAAGCGCGTGCAGCCGCTGCTGAAGGAAGGGGCGTATATCCCCATGCTGGACCACTTCGTGCCGCCGGATGTGTCGTACGAGAACTACGTGTATTACGTGGAGCGCCGCCGCGAGCTGCTGGCCAACCCGTACGGAAAGCTGCGGAAGTACCTGTAGAGCCGTCTTGAGGGGGGTGCCACTTCGACAATGTCGGAGTCGACTGAGGAAGTTCCTCAGTTGCGCCTGGCGCGACTCCGAACGGATTGGAGTCACGTCCGGAAATTCCGGACGTGACTAGTAGCTGCCGCAGGTGAACCTACTACATGTAGTGGGTCGGCGGAGAATTTCGGAATTGTCTTCCATTTCAGTTCATTCCCGTGATGAACTGAACGCCAACACACGTCCAGAAATCCCTGACGTGAGTCGTCCCTTCTGGTCCGGTATCGCGCTGGCGCGACTCCGACAATGGCGGAGTCGGGGGGTCAGGTTTCCAAGTGCGGAGTTTCCGCAGTTGATCCGAGAGAGCCCAAAGGGCGATTGACCATTAGCCACGGGCGCAAGCCCGTGGAAAAAGATGGCCCGTTTTCTCTGGAGCCCTTCAGGGCGATTGAATCTTCCAAGCCAAATTGGCGCCAGCACTTGTGCAATCCGCTACGGGGAATGCGCGATGCCGAAGTCTTCAATCGCCCTTGCGGGCTCTTGCATGGGGAGCGGCTCGTCTCCACTTGCGCCCGTGGCTAATGGTCATACGCCCTTTGGGCTTGGGAGTACGGCGCGAGTCCGACATTGTCGGAATCGGGGGGACGAGCGCGACTCCGACATTGTCGGACTCGAGGGGGGGCAGGCTCCACTCCGACAAAGTTGGAGTCGACTGAGGAATGTCCTCAGTTGAGCCGTCCTGAGGGGGGGCCGACTCCGACAAAGTCGGAGTCAACTGGAGAATTTCTCCAGTTGAGCCATCCTGAGGGGGGGGCGACTCCGACAATGTTGGAGTCGACCGAGGAATTTCGTCAGTTGAGCCTTCCTGAGGGGGGGTCCACTCCGACAATGTCGGAGTCGACTGGAGAATTTCTCCAGTTGAGCCTTCCTGAGGGGGGTTCGACTCCGACAATGTCGGAGTCGACTGCGGAATTTCCGCAGTCGAGCCGTCCCATTCGGCCAAGGCGATCTGGCTGGCCAGGGCCTCCAGGAGCTGCCGCTGGTCTGGGTCTTTGAAGCGGCCCAACGCGATGGGCCGCCGGCCCAGCACGCCCACCAGATTGCCTTACGCGCCTCCATTGGTTCCGCGGGGGAGAATGCGCGCCAGGAGATCGTCGGCATCCAACACGCAGCACTTGGTGCACCGGGGGAAGATGCCGACGGAGGCGAGTCTCTGCCGAAAATGGACATACTTGCGGCCGTTCCAGATCTGCGACAGGGTTTGGCGGCGAATATCGCCCATCACGGTATTGATGGAGCAAGGGTAGACGGCGCCGTACGGATTAATGGTCGTTACACGCCACGGGTGCATGCACCGACCGGCATCCGCGTGATAGGCGCGATAGAAGCGGTTGAAGATCTGTCGCACATTTCGAAGGCTGATCCGGATATCGACCTTCAGGCTCGTGGCGTACTGGCGCACCTTCATCAGTTCCTGGGCCAGGGCGGAAGGATTGACGTGGCTCAAATTCGGAGAAAGCACCTGGCATTCCGGTTTGGCGTTCCCCATGCGGTAGAGTCGGTTGGTCTGCTCCTGCTGCCGCTCGGTGGTGTAGAAAAGCGGGCGCAGCGTGAGCGTGGCCTGGTGACGGGCGGCAATATCCACCAGGCCTTGAAGATGTCCCTGATTGGTCGCCGAGAGCGTGCAGTTGATGTAGATCCGCGGCCTGGAGAGGCCCAGTTCCCGCTGAGCCTGCCGAAGGCAGCGGATGTTCGACTCGATTCGGTCAAGCATGCCGGGCACGCGGCGAATGGTATCGTGGATAGCGCGTGGCCCATCCACCGAGATGGTCATGCTGGCCGTGGGGGCCTGGATGACCCGGCGGGCAATCTCGTCGTTCATGATCGTGCCGTTCGAGATGATGGAGATTCGCAAACCGCGCTGTCCGGCGTACTCCAGCAGGTCGCAGAAATCCGGCCGGAGAAATGCCTCGCCGCCCCGGAAAGTGACCTGCGGAATCCCCATCGCCGCCACGTCGCTCAGCACGCCCTGGAGTTCGCCTGTGGTCAGTTCGCCGGTTCGGGTGCAGCCCCGGGCGGCCAAGGAGGATCCGTCGGCGTGTTCACCATGCACGGCGCACATGCGGCAGCGGGCGTTGCAGGCGTAAGTGATTTCCAGGATCACCGTCTCGGGGCGCCTGGCTTTGCCATCGGCAAAAAAATACCAGGGATAGATTCGAGCGGTGGTCGCGGCGCGAAAGAGAATACTGCGCCCGCGCTCACCCAGGAGTTGCCGCGTCTGCCTTCGAATGGTGCTCAGCATGAATTGCGAGTTCCCATTTCTGGGGACCGATCAGCGGTTCCGTCGCTCCTAGCGCGCAACCGCACGCCCCAATGTCTCCTTCAAAGCCCCTGGCCCTAACGACATCCAAGGGACTTGGCGGAACTGACGACGCCGTGGCAAGACAAGCAACGACGATGGTGACAGAATAAGGCAGGATCGAAAGACTGTCAAGGGATTAACAAGAACTCTTCTTGGGCGTCTTGAAGTCGCCGTTGGCGTGTCCGCCGCCTGGATCATTGAAATGCAGTCAGCCAGACGTGGTTTTGTCCTGCGGCTGGGCGTTCTGCGCCTGCACCAAGAGCCGGTGGGCCTGCTCGGCGAGGCGGTCGCGTTCGATGGCCAGGGCAATCTGGCTGGCCAGGGCCTCCAGGAGCTGCCGCTGGTCGGGGTCTTTAAAGCGGCCCAGCTCGATGGGTCGCAAACCCAGCACGCCCACCGGGCCGGTGGAGCCGGAAAGGGGCACGTACAGGGCGTGGGCATCGGGCAGCGTGTCGGTGCCGGAGCCGGCCAGTTGGCCGTGCTCGAAGGCCCACTGAGCCACCGCCAGCTCGCGCTCGTTGGCGGAAAAACTGGCCGCGGCGGCCAGCGCGGGCTGCAGGCGGCCGGCGGCGCTGGGCAGAAAAATCGCCACCTCGCTGGCGAAACTCTGGCCCAGTTCCGTCTCCGCCTCCGTCACCAGTTGCTGCACGCCGGCCGTGGAGGCCAGGCGGCGGCTGAGATGGTACAGCACCTGTGTGTGCCGCTCGCGCTGCCGCGACATCTGCGCCTGCGCGCCGATACGGTAGCCCAGGTGGCTGATCAGGATTGCGATCACCAGCATCACCCCGAAGGTAATGAAGTACTCGGTGTCGGTAACGCGGAAGGTGTAGAACGGCTGCACGAAGAAGAAATCAAACTCCAGGACGCTGAGCACCGCGGCCAGCACGCCGGGCCATCGCCCGTAGCGCGCGGCGATGAAGACCACGCCCAGGAAGTACACCATGATCTGGTTCACTTCCGACAGGTGAGGAAACAGCCAGCGCATCAGCGCCGCCACGCCGGTGCAAAGCGCCGTCACGCCGGCGGCAATGGCCAGGTGGCGATAGCGGATCTGCCGCCCCCGGCGCAGCGGGCCGGCCGGGCGGCTGGAAAGGTCGCCCTCCTGCGTGCCGCGGATGATGTACACGTCGGCATCGCCGCTGTGGCGCAGCACGCCGGTCACCAGGGAGCGGCCCAGCAGGTCCTTCCAGAACGGCTGGCCGGTCTTGCCGATGACGATCTTGGTCACGTTGCGCGTGGCGGCGTACCGCACCAGCTCGTCGGCCACATCCTGGCCGGCCAGGGTGATCGTCTCGGCGCCGAGCTGTTCGGCCATGTTCAAGTTGCGCGTCAGCCGCTCGCGGGCGGCGGCGCTCAGGACGGCGCCGGTGTCCACGTAGGCGGCGATCCACCCGGCCCGCAGCGCCGAGGCCAGGCGCCGGGCCACCCGGATGACCCGGGCGGAGGTGGGGCTTGGCCCCACGCACACCAGCAGCCGCTCGCTCGTGGCCCAAAGCTGCGTGGCCCCCGCCTGCTGGCGGGCCGACTGCACCTGGACGTTGACGCGGTCGGCCGTGCGGCGCAGCGCCAGCTCGCGCAGCGCCACCAGGTTAGGCAGCCGGAAGAACCGCTCCATCGCCCGCTCGGCCTGGTGGGGCACGTAGATTTTGCCCTCGGTGAACCGCTGGAGCAGCTCCTCGGGCGGCAGGTCGACCAGCTCGATGGAGTCGGCCTGGTCGAAGGCGGTGTCGGGCACGGTCTCGCGCACCTGGATGCCGGAGATCTGGGCGACGATGTCGTTGAGGCTTTCGAGGTGCTGCACGTTCAGCGTGGTGTACACGTTGATGCCCGCCTCGAGCAGCTCCTGCACATCCTGCCAGCGCTTGGCGTGGCGCACGCCGGGGGCGTTGGTGTGGGCCAGTTCATCCACTACCAGGATGGCCGGCCGGCGGGCTAAGGCGCCATCGAGGTCGAATTCGCGAATGGTGATGCCGCGATACGGCACCTCCTTGGGCCCCAGCACTTCCAGGCCCTGCATCAGGGCCAGCGTATCGGGCCGGGCGTGGGGCTCGACGTAACCCAGCACGATGCTCGTTCCGGCCGCCGCCTGGGCGCGGGTGGCCTCCAGCATGGAGAAGGTCTTGCCCACGCCGGCCGCGTAGCCGAAGAAGATCTTCAGCTTGCCGCGCCGAACCGCGCGCGTCTGATCGCGCAACTTCTCGAGCGACTCGTCCGGTTGGGGCCGTGGCTCAGTCATGAGGTCTCGACTCCGGCGGGCGCGGCGGGGCCAAATCATCCAGTGCCAGGTTGAGCGCCAGCACGTTCACCCGCGGCTCGCCCAGCACGCCCAGTTGGCGGCCCTGCGTGTGATGGTCGATGAGCTGGCGGACCTGGCCTTCGTCCAGGCCGCGCGCCTTGGCGATGCGCGGCGCCTGGACCAGCGCGGCGGCCGGCGAGATATCCGGGTCCAGCCCGCTGGCCGAGGCGGTCACCAGGTCCACCGGGACGGCGGCCGGGGCGTTGGGGTCGGCCGCACGCAATGCCGCCACGCGATCGGCGACCTGCTTTTGGAGGTCCGGGTTCAGCGGCCCCAGGTTCGAGCCGCCGGAATTGGCGGCGTTGTAGGGCATGGGCGTGGTCGCCGAGGGCCGGGACCAGAAATAGCCGGCCGCGGTGAACGGTTGGCCGATGAGCTCGGAGCCGATGGTCTTGCCGCCGCGCACGACCAGGCTGCCGTTGGCCTGGTGCGGGAAGGCCACCTGCGCGATGCCCGTGATCACCAGCGGGTACGCCAGGCCGGTGATGACGGCCAGCAGGATCAGCACGCCGAGAGTCTGTCTCAACATCTGCAGCATTTGTTGTCTAGTCCTGTCGCAATCAAGGCCCTACGCGAATCTACGTCATGTGCAGCGCCACCAGCAGCCAGTCGATCAGCTTGATTCCCACAAAGGGCACGATCAGCCCGCCGACGCCGTAAATCCACAAGTTGCGCCGCAGCAGTTGCGTGGCCGGCAGCGGCCGGTAAGTCACGCCTTTGAGCGCCAGCGGAATCAGGAACACAATGATGATCGCGTTGAAAATCACCGCCGAGAGCACCGCGCTGGCGGGGGTGGCCAGGTGCATGATGTTCAGCGCGTCAAGAACCGGGAACGTCGTGGCGAAGGCCGCCGGGATGATGGCGAAATACTTGGCCACATCGTTGGCGATGCTGAAGGTGGTCAGCGCGCCGCGGGTCATGAGCGTTTGCTTGCCAATCTGGACGATCTCCAGCAGCTTGGTCGGGCTGGAGTCCAGATCGACCATATTGCCGGCCTCCTTGGCCGCCTGCGTGCCGGTGTTCATGGCCACGGCCACATCGGCCTGGGCCAGGGCCGGGGCATCGTTGGTGCCATCGCCGGTCATGGCCACCAGGTGGCCGCGCTTCTGGTATTCGCGAATGAGCGACAGCTTGTTTTCCGGCGTGGCCTGGGCGAGAAAATCGTCCACGCCCGCCTCAGCGGCGATGGCGGCGGCGGTCATGGGGTTGTCGCCGGTGATCATCACGGTCTTGATGCCGATCCGCCGCAACTCGACAAACCGCTCCTTGATGCCGCCCTTGACGATGTCTTTCAGGTTGATCACGCCCAGCACGCGCGGCCCATCGGCCACGACCAGCGGCGTGCCGCCGGCGGCGGCGATGGTGTGGACCACGCCGCGGACATCCTCGCCCACGCGGCCGCCCTGGCTGGTCACGAAGGCGTCGATGGCCTCGGTGGCGCCTTTGCGAATCTTCCTACTCGGGGCGGACGAGCCGGCGGCGGCGTGTTCGCCGTCCAGGTCCACGCCGCTCATCCGCGTCTGGGCCGAGAAGGGAATGAAGCGGGCACCCAGTTTGGCCAGATCGCGGCCGCGCAGGTTGTACTGCCGCTTGGCCAGGACCACGATGCTGCGGCCCTCGGGCGTCTCATCGGCCAGCGAGGCGAGCTGGGCCGCATCGGCCAGGTCTTCCAGCGTGATGTCCTCGGCGGGCACAAATTCCGTCGCCTGGCGGTTGCCCAGGGTGATGGTACCCGTCTTGTCCAGCAGCAGCACGTCCACATCGCCGGCCGCCTCGACTGCCCGCCCGGACATGGCCACCACGTTGGCGCGGCTGAGCCGATTCATGCCCGCGATGCCGATGGCCGACAACAGCGCCCCGATCGTCGTGGGGGCCAGGCAAACTAAGAGGGCCACCAGCACCGTCACCGTCACGGCCTGGCCCTTGCCCGCCTGTTGCACGCTGTACAGGGAGAAGGGCAGCAGCGTGGCGCACACGACCAGGAAGATGATCGTCAGGGCCGCCAGCAGGATGTTCAGGGC
>PMYD01000058.1:0-253 GCA_003171335.1 Phycisphaerales bacterium | reverse complement strand
CGGATGACCGGCGCCGATTCGCCCGTGACGGCGCTTTCATCCACGCTGGCGGCCCCTTGGATCACCTCGCCGTCGGCGGGAATGAACTCGCCCGCCTCGACCAGCGCGATGTCATCCTTGTTCAGCGTCGGCGCGGGGACCATATCGAAGGAAGCGTCGCGGCTGGGGGCGGCCAGCCGCTTGGCGATGATGTCGCGCCGGGCCCGGCGCAGACTGTCCGCTTGGGCGCGGCCGCGGCCCTCGGCCATGGCCT
>PMYD01000158.1 GCA_003171335.1 Phycisphaerales bacterium | reverse complement strand
CCGATTGACCCTTTTGAGATAGTTACTTAGCAGTCGATCCGCCGCCGCCGATCCACTGAACCTGCGGACTGGCGCGCGACCGCCGCCGGGCTGGAATAGAAGGTTGGAAATTTAACATCTTGACGCCGTGCCCACGCGCGGTACAGTAAGGATGGTTTTTGCGTTGTTCTTACCGGAGGCGGCGGCCTTTGGCGATGGGCTGGGCAGGCCCTCATTTTTGCCCTGGCCCCACGCGGCGTGCCCGTAACGTTGAGGGAAATCAACATGAAGCGCTTCTCTTTTCGTGGAGCGTGCCTGGTTCTGTCCCTTGTTCTGTGCACGTCGGGGGCCTGGGCCGGCGTGCCGGCGCCGATCTACGGCACGTGGAACCCCCAGCCGGCCAAAGCCACGTTGATGGTGATCGCCGCGCACGAGGATGATGAAGGCATCTTCTTCGGCGGCCTGCTTCCGTATTTCTCGCACGTGCCTCAGCAGTCCATGTCGGTGCCGGTGCCCATGGTGCACCTGTGCGTGATCTTCGCCCGGTACGCCGACGCCAACAACAACGAGACCGTGCGCACCGCCGAGCTGCTCAATTCCGACTGGTACTACGGCTTGCGGAACCCGCCGCTTTTCCTCGATCTTTGGCCCACCCCCTACCACGGCCACACGGGCGATGCCAACAACACGTTTTTGCAATGGGATATGCAGGCCGGAGATCCAAACCCCACGCCGATCGCCGGCCGGCTGGTCGGCGCCAAGGTGCTGGCAACCTATATCCGCACGTACCGGCCCGAGGTGGTCATCACGCAGGACTACGATGGCGAGTACGGCCACGATGACCACCTGGCCGTGGTGCGGGCGGTGGCCGATGCGTACACGATTGCCGCTGATGCGAACACAAATCTAAGTGGCCTGGCCCCCTGGCAGGTCAAGAAGCTGTACATGCACGAGTACGGCCGCACGCCGTCGGTGCCCATGCTCAGCAATCTGGAGCAGGAATGGGATACGCCCACGCCCCAACTGGGCTTTGACCCCAACACGGGCACGTGGTACACGCCGCTGCAGGTTGCCGATGCGGGGCTCATGTATCAGATCAGTCAGCTCAGCTCCATTGATTCGTTTCTCAGCGGCGCGATGGCCCGGGATGCCAATCAGTACGGGCTGTACGCCTCGACGGTCGGCGCCGACACCGTCGATGCCAACGGCTGGGCCCATAACGGCTTCTTCGAGCACCTCGTGCTCTCTACGCCGGACCCCAACGCGGAAATTCTCACGGTCAGCGCGGGCGCGAATCAGTCGATCCAACTGCCGGCTAACCAGGTGAGTCTGGCCGGCACGGTCAGCGATCAAAACCAGCCGGCCGGCACAATCTTCACGCACACCTGGAGCCTGACCTCCGGCCCGGCCGCGGTGGCTTTCGGCGATGCCAACGCCCTGTCGACCACCGCCACGTTCAGGTCGGCCGGTATCTACATCCTGCGCCTGACGGCCAGCGATGCGGCCGCCACGGCGTTTAGCGAATGCGCCATTACCGTCAACCTGCCCTCCGGCGAGCAGCCTTATGGCGGGGCGCCCTGGCCCGTGCCCGGCCGCATCGAGGCGGAAAATTACGACCTCGGCGGGCAGAATGTCGCCTATTACGATACAACGCCGGGCAACGCCGGCGGCGCGTACCGCACCGATGATGTCGATATTCGCGCCACAACCGATGTCGGCGGCGGCTACCTCATCAAGCAGATCGCCGTCGGCGAGTGGCTCAAGTACACCGTCAACATCGCCCAGGCCGGCAAGTACAACATCAGCGTGCGTGCGGCTACCGGCGGCATCTCCGGCTACTACCTGCACATCGAATGCGACGGCAACGATGTGACCGGGCATATCAACCTGGCCGTCACGCCCGATTTTGACAATTGCATCACGAACACGGTGACCAATTGCTCGCTGCCGGCCGGCATTCATCTGCTGCGGATGGTTTTCGACACAGGCCAGTACAACGTGAACTGGTTTGAAATTGACGCCGTGCCCCCGCCCAACGTTGCCCCGACGGTCAGCGCCGGCGCCAACGCCAAGGTGATGATGCCCAACGCCCTGAGCCTGGCCGGCTCGATCAGCGATGATGGCCTGCCCAATCCGCCGGCCGCCTGCACGGCCGCCTGGAGCAAAGTCTCCGGCCCCGGCGCGGTCACCTTCGCCAACCCGGCCGCCGCCACGACGGCCACCTTCGCGGCCGCCGGCACGTACATTCTGAGCCTCACCGCCAGCGATTCAGCGCTTGTCTGTGCGGCCAATGTCACCATCACCGTCCTGGGCGCGGGCGATTTCAACGGCGATGGCAAAGTCGATGGGGTGGATTTCCTGATCTGGCAGAGCCACTATCCCAACTTCGTCGGCGGCGCCACCTGCGATGGCGGCGATGCCAACGGCGATGGCAAGGTGGATGGGGTGGACTTCCTGGTCTGGCAGGCGAATTACCATTGAGGGACGCCGAGGCCTTGCCATCGCTGGGTATTGCCATTCTGACGACGCGATGCTTCTCCCCCCAAAGCTACCTGGCCTAGGGCTGAAGACGGTCAGGCCAAGGCACCAGGAGCGCTTTGCTCGCTGATTTCAAAATTGAACTTAAATTAAGATTTGCAACCTCTCGATGTCGATGTATAATCAAGCATCGTAGCTTGACGTATGTTTTTCCGGAAGCGTGGGAAACAATGTCTGTCCATCTTTTTAGACCGCGGATAGTTGGGCCAGAGCTCGGGGTTCAAGACGCTGTGGCCGAGTGCCTGCCCCAGCTCTTTAAATCCAAGTATCCCCTTTGGGCAGGATCATCACTTTCCATCGGTGCTGGACGACCTGACTTGGTGGTTGTATCCTGCCCCCCATTGGTCTATGCGTTGGCCCGAGTAGACCTGCCGACAGCTCAAATCTTAGCTTATCTGCGCGCGGTCGGTCGGGCTCTACCCGAGACAATCAGCGAGAGAACAGGCAAATCTTTTAAAACTGTAATGGCTTGCTTGAAATCTTTACAAGAAGTGCGCGCTGTCCTGGAGAAGGCAGATAAGTATGAATTGTCCAGCAGCTGGCGTAATATCCTGCCTGAAATCGTTGCAATTGAGGCCAAGGTCACAGATTGGCGTAAAGCGATCTCTCAAGCTGCAAGGAACAGGATTTTTGCCCACAAATCATTTGTTGCTCTCCCTGAAGGAGTGGCGCGAAGAGTACGACGGGAGGCACTCTTTGCGAAGCTCGGTATCGGCATTCTCGGTGTAGATGGTGACGATGTCAGAGTCGTAAAACTCCCCCGAAGGCATCTCCCGAGAGCATGGACGTATTACTACCAATTAGCTGAAGTTGTCGCAAATTATTCCAAAAGGACAAACAATGTCGTTCCACGTACCCATTCAGGACGCTCAGGCCGCATATTCTGAGTATACATTTGTCAAGGCCCTTAGCCCTAGCCAGCAAAAGGCTGCCTTCCATGTCACAGATGCCGACGGTAATGATTTATGTCTAAAGATAATATCACCTAATACCAATATGGACCGCCTTGCTCGCGAGATATTTGCTATGCAAGCGATTAAACATCCTAATATTGCAGCCCTCAAGGAGTACACCTTTTCTGCGGGTCATCAACATCAGCGCCATTACATAGTTGAGGAATTTGTTTCGGGTGATGATTTGACACGATTCCTTGCTCAAACGCCGTGGCCATTAAAACAAGCATCCTCTGTGTTTTCGGGGATCTGCGACGGGCTTGAGGCATTGGCAGAACAGGCAATTGTTCACCGCGACCTTAAGCCTAGCAACATAAGGATTCGACATGATGGCTCTCCGGTGATCATTGATTTCGGGCTTGCCAGAATTCTCTCGATGGCTGACTTAACAAACACCAGTGATGGCGCTGGCATTGGAACCCCCCTCTACTTCTCGCCGGAACAGTTCTTGGGGACAAAACATGACATAGACCACCGCACCGATTTGTTCCCGGTCGGCGTAATGCTTTATGAAGCTCTAGTGTATCTGTTTAGCGGGTTAACCGGCTCACGCAGCCGGCTCATTCGGTTGGGATTGCCTTTCCCGCCCGCCATTGTCAATCGTTTCCGATAGTTTT
>PMYD01000072.1:1451-25345 GCA_003171335.1 Phycisphaerales bacterium | reverse complement strand
GGACCCCTGGGGGAATTTCAAATTGTGCTTCGACTTTGCTCAGCACCCTGAGCCTGTCGAAGGGCAAATTTCAAATTGCAAATTTGGGAAACGGCCGGAAGGTGGCACAGGCTTTTAGCCTGTGTCTTTCCGCACAGGCCACAGGCTAGAAAGCCTGTGCCACCATCCCTCCGGCCTTTAAATTTGAAATTTGCAATTTGAAATCTGCAGTCCCCCGACCCCGACCGGAGCTGCGTCCGGCCGGCGAGCGTATTCTTGACAAGTGAATAGCGATTATCGAGGCCTAGTCCAAATCTCCCGCCGCCAGGCCCAGCGGCAACGGTGCAGGTTTGGCGCAGGAGCTTTCCAGCTCGATGCTGGCGCGCTGGGCGGCGGCATCGTGGAAGGCGTGCATCAGATCCAGCACGTGATAGGCCAGCTCGCCGCCGGCCCGGGCCGCCCGCCCGGTGCGCAGGGCGCGGGCCAGGTCGGCCACGCCCAGCCCGCGGCTGTTCTCGGCGTAGCCGTAGGCCAGCGGGATCTCCTGCCACTCTTTGTCGGCGGCGGGACGCAGCAGGATTTTTCCACCGAACGTGTTCGGGTCGGGCATGACCAGCGAGGCCTCGCTGCCGTGCAGCTCCATGCGGGGGGCCTGGGAGGCCCAGACGTCGAAGCTGGTGACGATGGTGGCCACGGTGCCACAGGCGAATTCCATCACGCCGGCCACGTGCGTGGGCACCTCCACCTCGATGGTCTTGCCGGCCAGCGGCTGACTGGTGATGGTGCGCGTGGGGAACGACTGCACGGCCGAGCCGCACACGCGGGCCACCGGCCCCAGCAGGCTCACCAGGGCGGTGAGGTAGTACGGGCCCATGTCGAACATGGGGCCGCCGCCTTTTTTGTAGTAGAACTCCGGCGAGGGGTGCCAGCGTTCGTGGCCGCGGCAGAGGAAATTGGCGTTGGCGGCGATGGGCCGGCCGATGCGGCCCTCCTCCACGAGCTTGCGACAGGTCTGGTACCCGGCCCCCAGGAACGTGTCGGGGGCGCAGCCGACCAGGACGTTGTTCTTTTGGGCCGCCGCCAGCAACTGGCGGGCCTGGTCGCGGGTGATGGTGAGCGGCTTTTCGTTGTACACGCTCTTGCCGGCCTGGACCGCCCGCAAGGCCACCTCGGCGTGGGCGTTGGGAATGGTCAGGTTGACGATGAGCTCCACCTGGCGGTCGGCCAGCAGTTGCTCGACGGAGACGGCCTTGACGCCGGGGAATTTATCCGCCTGGTCCTGGGCCTTGGAGGCGATCAGGTCGCTACAGCAGGTGACCTGGAGGATGCGGCTGAAAACGGTGGTCAGGTTCTTGAGGTAAATGGTGCTGATCGCACCGCAGCCGACGACGCCGACGTTCACCTTCTCCACTGCCGTCCTCCCGCCAAAGAGGGTCTTACCGCCGATGAAGAGGAACACAAAGATCACAAAGATCACAAAGAGCACGAAGAAAGGCAAGAAGCTGGTAGGGAAAAACGACGGCTGGGGGAGCGACTCTGCTCTGATTCTTCTCTTGCTGTTACTTCCTAAGCCCTCTCTTCCTTCGTGTCCTTTGTGATCTTTGTGTCCTTTGTGTCTCTCTTCGTTTACGCAACCCACTCCTCAACCGCGGCCAGCACGACCGAAGGCGCGATCGACTCCATGCAGGAGCGGTGGCGGCAGCGGCGCTTCAGGCAGCCGCGGCAGGGGACCGGGCTACGCAGCACGCGATCCAACTGGCCGTAGGGTCCGGTGTGGGCCGGGTCGGTCGGGCCCATCAGGGCGACGGTGGGCGTGCCGACGGCGGCGGCGATGTGCATGACACCCGAATCGCAGCAGATGACGCCGCGAGCCCGTGCGGCCAGGGCGATGAGCTGTTCCAGCGAGGTCTGGCCCGCCAGATCGACCACGCCCTCCTGCGCCAGCGGCGCGGTGAGATGCTTTTCCCGCCCGCCGGCCACCAGCACGACGGCCAGCCGCCGCCGCAGGGCCTCGATAACGCACCGCCAGTGATGCGGCGGGTAAAGCTTGGTGGCCCAGCGCGTGGCCGGGGCGATCAGCACGAACGGCCGGCCCAGATGCCCCGCCAGCTCTTGGGCCCACTTTTGCCCCTCGGCGCCGACGGTGAGCCGGTAATCGCTGGGGCCGGCATCGATGCCCAGCAGGCGGGCCAGGGCGATGTTCTGGTCGACCGTGTGAACGGGCGTCTCTTCCCGCGCCAGCCGGTGCGTGTAGAAAATGCTCGCCCCCTCGCGGGCGGCGCCAAAGCCGGCGCGCAGCGGGGCGCCCGTCACGCGGCTCAGAAAACCGCTGCGGAAGAGCCCTTGCAGGTCGATGACCCAGTCGTAGTGCCCCTGCCGCAGCCGGCGGCAAAAACCCGCGAAGGCGGCCGCCGCCCGCGGGTGATACACCATGCGGGCATAGCCGCGGCGGTCGAAGGGAATGATCTGGTTCAGCTCGGACTGGGCCTTGAGCAGGCCGACATAGGGCGTGGCGACCAGCCAGTCGATGAGCAGGTCGGGGCCGAAGCTTCGCCGCAGCCCGCGCAGCACCGGCATGCCGGTCACCACATCGCCCAAGGCGCTGGGCTTGATCAGCAGGACACGCCGGGGACGGTCAAGCTGGAGATTCCTGGCCATAGCCTGCTATGAAGGTACCACAAGATGGCCGTAAGTCCAATAGAAGCATAAGTATAGCTTTCGTTTAGGGTTACAGGTTGACAAAAATCGCAACCCGTGGTAACGTGGTAATCTGTCTTGCTGACAGGTTCAGTTCGCGATGTTCAATTCGGCCCGTGTCCTGTTCCTCCTGATTGCGGGTGGAGGGTTCCTCTGTGGGCAGTGTGTTGGCGCGCCGATTGCCGGTGTGTTCATTGATAGTGCTGGCCCTGCTGGGAGGGCGGGCGCGGGCAAGCTATCTTGATGACATCGGGTTGACACAGTTGCAGGCCGAGCAGGGTAGCGCCCTGGCCTCCGGAACCGGCATGCGGGTCTGCCAGGTGGAGGCGGAGCTGGATGCCAACACGCAGTCCTACACGCCGGACCCCAACAGCTTCGTCTCGGGCAAGGTATTTAACTTCAAGTCCGGCACGTACGCCCCCTCCTGGCACGCCACCGATGTGGGCGAGTATTTCTACGGCACCTGGGGCGCCGCACCGGGCATCAGCACGGTCGACGTCTATGCGGCCAACTCGCCGGCAGCGCCTTTGGGCTGGATGGGCAATGGGTTTCTGAACACGGGCAACGCCAGGAGCCTGCCCAACGTGGAAGCCGGCCGCATTGAGAACCACAGTTGGGTGGGCGCGATTACGCCGTCCAGCAGCAATACGGAGATTCTCCGCCGGCTCGATTATGCCATCAACCGCGATGGATTCCTGGCCGTCGTCGGCCTGAACAACGCCGGCAGCGGAGCCACGGAGATGCCGCTGCTGGCCGAGAGCTATAACGCCCTGAGTGTCGGCCGGTCCGATGGCGGGGCCATCGGCGGCTACACCGCGCTGGAAGGCCCCGGCCGCGTCCTGCCGGACATCGTCGCCCCGATGGGCGCCACCAGTTGGGCCACGCCGCTGGTCAGCGGCTCGGCGGCGGTGCTCCTCCAGACGGCCGACAACAACCCGCTGTGGACCGATGCGCGGAGCAATTCCGAGGTGATCAAATCCATGCTCATGGCCGGGGCCACCAAGCAGCAACTGCCCGGCTGGAGCCGCACCACCACGCGGCCGCTGGACCCCAACTACGGCGCGGGGCAACTGAATATCTACAACAGCTACCATATCCTCACCGGCGGGGAGCACGCCGCCAGCACCAGCGCGAATTTGCCGGGCACCAGCCTGACGGATGGCTGGGATTTCGAGACGATCACCAGCTCCAGCACTCAGCGGCAGTACTACTTCACCGTGCCGGCCGGCTGCGCCCTGCGCGATTTCTCCACGGTGCTGAACTGGAACCGCACCATCACGCCCGTCGCCAAGTATGGCCTGCCGTATTACCAGTGGAACTCATCCCTGGCCAACCTGGACCTGCAACTGTCGCAGGCCAGCAACTTCGTGGTGGGCTCGACCGTCGATGCCAGCCAGAGCCCCATCGACAACGTGGAGCACATTTACCGGGGCGCCGCCGACCCGAATCTGCCGACCTCGACCAACGAGCTGGGCCCCGGCCAGTACGCCCTGAGCGTGTCGGCCAATTTCGCTGGCACCTCGCTGACCAGTTCCGACTACGCCCTGGCCTGGCGCGGCTCGCTGATGGTGGAAGACCCCGCCCAGGTCGCCCTGCCAGGCGACTTCAATCTGGACGGCAAGGTGGACGGCGTGGATTTTCTGATCTGGCAGTCGCACTACGGCACGGCCAGCGGCGCCACGCTTTTGAATGGCGATGCCAACGGCGATGGCAACGTCGATGGTGTCGATTTTCTCACTTGGCAGGCGGCCTACCGCCCGGGCATCACGACCGTGCCTGAGCCGGCCGCGGCGCTGCTGCTTCTGGCCGCTGGCAGTCTGCTGCGGCGCGGCCGCAAGCGGCTGGCTTAGAACGGGTTAAACCAGTTCCAAGAAGCTGGAGGGGCTGCTGGGCTCAGCCAACTTCCCGAGGCTGTTGATAAAATTGCGGCCGTCTCACAACTATTTATTCTTCTGCCACTTACATTTCTTGACCAATCCGCATTCGTCGGGTATACTATCTGTACAGGCGTGCTGGAGGCTGCTGTCTGAGAGACCGTGACCTCTCGATGTTTCCACGGTCATCAAAAGTGAGGATCTCCCTTTGACTGGAGCGCATCGGCTCCATCTCGCGGTATGTTGGCCCCGCGGCGCATTGCTGCTGGCTGCCGTTGCGCTCGTGGCGGTGCCGGCCCAGGGGCAATCCTACCTCGATGACATCGGCTACACGGCCTTGAAGGCCGAGTTGGGCGGCAACATGCCCACGGGCGCGGGAATCCGCATCAGCCAGATCGAGGCCGAAGAAGACTCCAACACCCACGCCTACGTGCCGGCCAGGAGCAGTTTCCCGAACAACACGATTTCCTACCGTTCGGGCACAGCTCCAGTCTCCAACCACGCCACAACGGTGGGCGGCTACCTTTACGGCTCCTCGGGCGCCGGCGGGGGCATGAATCCCGTTGATGTTTACGATGCGACGACCAATACCAACGGCTGGCTGGGCGGGGCGTACCTGCACCTGCTCAGCCCCCTGGCCCCCAACGTCGAGTCCAGCCGGATCCAGAACGATAGCTGGATCGGCGATGTGGGCAGCTTCAACGAGGAAATTCTGGACCGGCTGGACTACGCCATCGATCGCGACGGGTTCCTGTCCGTGGTGGCGGTCAACAATGACTCCATCAACCCCGTGCCGGCGCTGTTGGCCAGCGGCTACAACTCCCTGTCGGTGGGCCGGTCCGACGGCTTCCACAGCTTCGGCTACACGTCGGTGGATGGCGCCGGGCGGATCAAGCCGGACATCGTGGCCCCGCTTACGGCCACGAGCTGGGCGACGCCGGTGGTTTCCAGCGTCGCCGGCGACCTGCTCCAAGTAGCCGATGGCTACAGCCCATTGGCCGATGCCCGGCATCATGCCCAGGTGATGAAGGCCATCCTGATGGCCGGCGCCACCAAGGAGCAATTTCCCACCTGGACGCGCACGCCGACGCGGCCGCTGGACTTCCAGTACGGCGCCGGCCAGGTGAACCTGTACAACAGCTACCACATCCTGACGGGCGGGGAGTATGCTCCCAGCCCGTCGGCCAACCTGCCCGGGGCCGCCCTGGCCGATGGTTGGAGCTTCCAGACGGCCACCCCCGACGCCAACCAGGAGCTGTACTACTTCAACGTGCCGGCGGGCATGGCGCTGCGGAACTATTCCACGATCCTCGACTGGAACCGCACCATCACTCAGAATGACATGGACTGGAGCGGCAGCATGCCCACCTTCAGTCTGCAGCTCCAGAATTCCAGCAACTTCGTGGCCGGCTCGACCGTGGACCAGAGCCAAAGCGCCGTCGACAACGTGCAGCACATCTACCGCGGCACGACCGATCCCAACCAGCCGGCGGCCAACGAGCTGACCAGCGGGCAATACCTGCTGCGGGTGATCTCCAACTTCACCTCCACCGGCCTGAGCAGCACCGATTACGCCCTGGCGTGGCGCGGCTCGCTGGTCGTGGAGAATCCCAGCCAGGTGGCCCTGCCGGGCGATTTCAACCTGGATGGCAAGGTGGACGGCGTGGATTTCCTGAACTGGCAGTCGCACTACGGCACCACCAGCAATGCCACCTTCCTGCAGGGCGATGCCAACGGCGACGGCAAGGTGGACGGCGTCGACTTCCTGGCCTGGCAGGCGAGCTACCGCGGCGGCGGCAGCGCCATGACCGTGGCGCCCGAGCCGGCCAGCCTGCTCATTCTCCTGGCGAGCGTGTTGCTGCGCCGCCCGCAGCGCCGCTAGCGTGCTGGCGGCGATACTCTTCTTTCCAGGTCCGCAGGCTCCAGCGCTGCAGCGCGCGCCAGTAAGACTTGTAAGTGGCGCGCCCCACGCCGCTGTGGCGCAGGTATTGCAGCAGCATCCGCAGCCGCCCGGCCCGGCTGATGGCGGGGCAATCCAACAGCGATGCGTTGAGCCGCATCAGGGCCTCAAATTGCCGGCGGCGGGTCAGCCGCCACGGCCGCGACAGGCCTTCCAGATCGGCCAGGACGACCACGACGTCGTCGCCGGCGCCCCGACAAAGCAAGTCTGCCGCCTCCAGACTGTCATAGGCAAAACCCTCGGCATGCAGCGTGTGCAGCAGCCAGCCCAGTTGCCGCGGCAGGTGCGGCCAGGGGCCGCGGTGGAGGTTGAGGGGGCCGGCCGAAATGCCCGCGGGTTCTTCGGCGCCTGCGGCCGCCTTGCCGGCCACCAGGTGGTTCAGCCGCACGGCATCTTCCAGGGCCTCGGTCACCAGGATGCTTTCGCGCCGGCCGCCGCCCCCGCGGCGCTCCAGCACCGCCAGCGGCAGCAGCGCGGGGATGCGCCGCGCCACCAGCGCGTGGCCCAGCCGAAACGCCCGCCGCGCCCCGCTCGGCCGCAGCCGGTCCGCCAGGGCCCGCAGGCCCGTGGATCCTCGATTTCGCTTGATGCACACGGCAATCGAGTGCCCCCCAAGGGTGAGGGTCTGCCGCGCGCCCGCCATACCGGCAGCCTCTTGAGGCGATGGCAACAGCCGCACGAGCGCCTCGCGCCACTGCTCCACCGTGAAGGTTCGCCCTTCCACCGCCGAGGGTGTGCTGGCACGCTTGCACGTCAGCAGCACCGTGCCGCGCCACCCGCCCGATAGCCGCACGGGGGCAAAATACTTGCCCGGCCGCAACGTTCGTCGGTCGCGCGCTGCCAGGTGTTGGCGGCGGTGCTGGTAGGCCAGGTGCATCACCCAGGCCGCCCAGCCGCGCAGCGTGCCGCTGTGGCCGGCGGCCCTGAGGTAGCGCCGCAGGAACGCCAGCCGTTCGCTGGCCGTCGTGGCGGCCAGCCGGTCGTGCATCAGCATGGCCAGGTCCAGGGCACATAGCCGCTTCCGCATCCGCCGGCAGCGCCGGAGGCGGTGCAGGTCCATGAGCACCGGCTGGGCCGCCCCGTCGGGATCCTTCAGCAGGATGTTCCCCGCGTGCAGATCGCCGTGGAAAAGTTTCAAGGCGTGCAGCCGGCCAAGCTGCTCGGCCAGGAGGCCGCCCACGCGCCGTGCGGCGGCATCGCCGGGACCTTTCAGCTCGACCAGCCGGTCGTGCCAGATATTCAGCGGCACCGCCGGGGCCACCTCGCGGCTGAGCATCCAACTGCGCTTGCCCGTGCGGCCGACGGCCACGACCTCGACGCTGGCCGCGCCCGCCGCCCGCAACAGATGGCTGATGGCCGCCTCGCGCCACGCCTCATCCCCGCGCCACAGCCCGCCCAGCCGGTGCCACACATCGCGGCTGTGATAGTGCTTGAGGTAATACCCTTGCCCATCCAGGAGGCACCGCCACACCGTGCGAGAAGGGTTGGATTTGACGCAAAGGCACTCTTTCCCTTCGTGCAACTCGGGATGGCACAGCAGTTCCAGGCGCCCCTCCAGCGCCCCGCGCATGGACGGGTCGGTGTATTCCAGTTTGATGCGGTCCTCGGGCAACGGCGTTCTCCGCGACAAAGGGCGCGATTATAAGCGGGTCTGGAGGATTGCAAATTGCCAATTGCCGATTGGAAATTACAGAATGGAAAAGATCCGAAGGTGCCACGGCTGTCCGCAGCCGTGCGATCTCGCTTTGGGGGCACGCGGCAGGTCCCGAAGGAAGCCTGCCAGACCCTCGTCTTTGGCGTGCGCACAGCGCACGGCTGCGGACAGCCGTGGCACCAAGAGTCTCGTCCAATTGGCAATTGCAACTCGCAACCGTATTCGCCCGCTTGCAATTGCCGGCCGGCGTGCGCGCAATGGAGGTCTATGAAACAGCGAATTCTCTTTGGTGCGCTGATGATTGCGGTCCTGGTGGGCCTGCTGGTTTTGGATTGGCGGCTGGGCCTGCCCGGCGGCTGGCGCATCGTGGGCGTGCCCGTGGGCGGACTGCTGGGCCTCTTGATCGCGGTCGGCGCGTTGGAGCTGGTCCGGTTGGTTCGAATGGCCAACCTGCCGGTCATGGCCGGCCCCGCGGTGTTGATGGCGGTCGCCCTGGCCACCGGCCCGCTGTGGATGCAGCTCTTGCCAGAAAGGCCCGCCAACCCGCTGAACCTGTGGCTTTTGGCCACGCCGGGCGTCGTGATCATCGCCTTCGCCGCCCAGATGGCCCGCTACCGGCTGGATAGCCCCATCGGCCGCGTGGCCGCCACGATCTTCATCCCAGCGTATCTGGGCACGTGCGCGGCGTGTATCCTGGCCTTGCGAATTTCCGCCGGCATGCCCGCATTCCTGGTTTTCCTGGCGGCGGTGAAATTCACCGATATCGGCGCCTATTTTACGGGTAGCGCCATCGGCCGCCACAAGCTCATCCCCTGGCTCTCGCCGGGCAAAAGCTGGGAGGGCCTGGCCGGCGGACTGGCCCTGGGCGTTATCGCCGCCGTGGCAATTTGGTGGGCCCTGGGGCACGGTGGGCACAGTATAATAGACGGCTGGAGAGTGGCCCTGTTTGGTCTGGCAATGGGCCTGGTCGGCCAGTTCGGCGACCTGTGCGAGAGCCTGCTCAAGCGGGCCGCCTCCGCCAAGGATGCCGGGCGGCTCGTACCGCGGTTCGGCGGCGTGCTGGACATGATCGACTCGCCGCTGATCGCCGGCCCGGTGGCCTTGGCGCTGTGGCCGCTGATGGGTCTGTGAACACGGCCGCCCCAAACGGGCGGCCCGGCAGGAGCAACGAGAACACCCCTTGGAACTGAATGTTACGCTGGAGAAGCCCGAGGTCCGGCTCAAGCTGTTCGGGCCGGGCGACCGGAACCTCAAGCTGATCCGCGAGTCGTTGGATGTCCAGATCTTCGCCCGCGATGGGCAGGTGCGCATCACCGGTTCAGCCCGCAACGTGGCCCGCGCCGCCGCCGTGGTGCGCAAGCTGCAGCGCCTGGCCAGCGCCCACCCGCACCTGACGCCCGGGCACGTGGCCGAGGCCATCTCGGAGGCCGCCGTCGATGAGGAAAACGAAACCGGCGACCTGCTGGATGTGTACATGCCCGGCCAGGTGGTGCGCGCCAAGACCACCGGCCAGAAACGCTACATCGACGCCATCCGCACGCACGACATGGTCTTCTGCCTGGGGCCGGCCGGCACGGGCAAGACGTACCTGGCCGTGGCCATGGCGGTGCACCTGCTCAAGCACGAGCGGATGAAGCGGCTGATCCTGGCGCGGCCGGCGGTCGAGGCCGGGGAGAAGCTGGGCTTCCTGCCCGGCGACCTGCAGGCCAAGGTGAACCCGTACCTGCGCCCCCTGTTCGACGCCCTGCACGACATGATGGCCTTCGACCAGATCAAGCGCTTCATGGTGAACGACCTGATCGAGGTCATTCCGCTGGCCTTCATGCGCGGCCGCACGCTCAACGACTGCATTATCATCCTGGATGAGGCGCAGAACACCACCGTCTCGCAAATGCTGATGTTCCTGACCCGCATGGGCCACGGCTCCAAGGTGATCGTCACCGGCGATGACAGCCAGAGCGACCTGCCGGCCGGCATGACCTCCGGGCTGATCGACGCGAGAAGGCGGCTATCGGGCATCAAGGGCATCGCCATGGTCACGCTGGATAAGCTCGACATCGTCCGCCACCGGCTGGTGCAGACGATCGTGGAGGCATACGAGAAGCGCGGCCCCGGCGAGCCGGATAGAGCGCCGGCAGAAGGATCCGAACAAATCGCCGAAGGCCTGCAGCCCCCGAGGGATGAACCGCCCGCCCCGGAAGGTCCGTAAGGTGGGCCAAGAGAACACAAAGATCACAAAGACCACAAAGTACACGAAGAAGGAAAAGAGTTAACAACCCGAAAAGGGTATTGTGACTTTGCTTTTACTTCATCATCTTCCTTTGTGTTCTTCGTGTTCTTCGTGGTCTTTGTGATCTTTGTGTTCGCATCTCGATCTCAAAAAAGCCTCTCAATTCTCTCGGCAATCCGCAATTCGGAGATAGAATATGGGTGAGGCGACCATGGTCCGCTCACCCGATCCATATGAGGTCCTCGGCGTCAGTCACGCGGCCGGCGTGGAGGAAATCCGCGCCGCCTTTCGGCGGGCCGCGCTGCACTACCACCCCGACCAGCGGCCGGAGAACGTGCAGGAGGCCGCGCGCCGGTTTCACGAGGTGTGCCAGGCGTACCGGCTGCTGCTGCGGGCGCACGGGCCGGTCATCACGCCGCAGCAACTGGCCCGGCGCGATGAGCCGTGGTTCAAGCTGGGCCTGCCGCGCCAGACCTGGTGGGATTTCCGCCACCAGTGGCAGGCCACTGACGTGCCGCCCATCGCCCGCGAGATTCGCCCGCGCGTGGATGAGCCGGTGGTGTTCGGCCTGTGCCTGGTGGCGGCGGCGCTCTTAGCGGGGCTGATCACCCAGATCATCCACGGCTGGAATTCCGCCGCCGAACTGGGCTCGCTGCCCACCCGGTTGCTGCTGGCGGCGGCCATTTACCTGCCGGCCGCCGCGGGCATCTACTTCCTGCTGGTCGCCAGCCGCACCGTCATCCACATCCTCAGCCGGCTGTATCTCCACGGCCGGCTGTGCCTGCCGCGGCCGATGACTAAACTGCCGCGGAATAGGCTTTAGGCTGTAGGCTTTAGGCTGTAGGTGTGCAGCGGGGCAGCCGTTTTTCCCTCACCCACAGATTTGTCTGCTGATGAGCCGGTTCGTCCCCCGGCGCGCTTCCATCGCCGCGATGCCTTACCGAAGCGGGGTGTACTGCTGCTGCCAGTACATGAAATCCTTCCCATCCACGGTGCCGTTGTAGTCGGCATCGCCCATGGCGTGGGTGGCGCCGGAAGACATGGGAAAATGAAGCTGCCAGATGAGGAAGTCCTTGCCGTCGACCCTGCCGTCGCCGTTGAAATCCGCCGAGGGGGCGGGCGGCAAAGGCGCCTGGCGGATCAGCTCGATGCCATTTCCCGTCCCCAGATTGCGGGTGTACAGCTTGTTGCTGTTCCAGTGCTCGTGCACGCCCAGGCTGCCGAACGAGGTCGTGGGGCTGGCCACGTTGGAGTTATAGAGCGTGCCCGAAGGCGGGCTGGCGGCCAGGGCGGCCTCGTGCAGGTAGTTGTCCACATCGCCCGTCAGCACGGCGATGGGCTGGACGGCGTTCTCAGCGCGCAGGATATCGACGCCCACCGACTCGATGGCCACCGGGTCCTGGCTGACCAGGATGCTGCTGGACCAGCCGTTGTTGAACGGATCCGACAGCCATCGCGCCGGCTGGCCCGTCTGGTCGGTCACGGGACTGTAGAGCGCATCCAGGAAGTACAGCAGCGTCTTGCCGCCCAGGTGCGCATGGCCCATCAGGTCGACCAGGGCGTTGTACTGGCCGTACTGGGGGAAGTACACGGTCGAGTGCATGAAGCTGGGGTCCCACGCGCCGCTTCGGCAGACGGAGCCGAAATGGTTTTTCGCGCCCATGGTGACCCCCAGGTTCACGTGCGGCTTGAAGATGGCCATGTTGATGAGGTACGCGGCCTCGGTGACGCACGTGGGCAGGAAGATGGTGCCGCCGTTGGCCACCGCGGGATTGCTGTAGTACACCTGCACGTTGGGGTCGGCCTGGGCCAGCGTCGTGCCGGCGGTCTGGCCGCGATTGTCGACCAGGTGCAGCCCGGCATAGCGCGTGCCGTTGGCGGTCAGCGCGGCGATGTAGTCGGGGTTGAGGTACCGGCTGGCGTCGTAGATCGTGACATCCGCCACGTTCACGTGGGCGTTGGCGATGAGCTGATCGAGCATGGCCTCGAGCACCATGTACGACGTGTCGCGGCCGGCCGTACCATGGTTGAGCCAGTTGGCCTTGATGGCGATCTTCTCGCCGGCCACATAGCCCACGCTGCCGCGGCCGCGCCGGGTGTTCAGGTTGCGGAAGAGCGCATCCCAGGCCTGGGCGTCGGTGCTGCTGCCGGTCAGCCAGCGCAGCGAATTGGAGAGCATCTGGTCGACGACGGCCTGGTTGCAGTAGTCCCAGCTATAGCCGGTCACGCCATCCCAGTTGGTGGCGTTGGGGTTGTGAATCCACACCACGCGGCCGGGCTTGACGCCCACGGCCACGCCGATGGGAGAGTTGGGCGCATCGGCGGGCACGAAGCTCGCCGCCACGCTGGGGGCGGCCGGCCGGTCCGAGTGCACGAACAGCGCCACCGCCGCCGCCAGGCACAGGATCGCTGGCACCGGCCGGGCATGCCGCCAGAAGCCGCGGGCCTTGGCCAGTGCGGCCGCCGAGCCTAAAAGGCTCATCGCCCACAGGATGAATCCGGAGGCCATCGGCGCCGCCATGCGCTGGCAGGGATACGCCGCCCGGCTGGGCTTGGGGATCACCCGGACCAGAAACCACGCCAGCGAGGCCAGGCCGGCCGCCGGAAGAATCCATCGAAATAAACGCCCGCGCCCGCCGGCTCGCTGGGCCTGCGCGTGCGGACAGCATCGGTGCTGGTTGTCTTTTACAGGATGCACATTTCTCCCTTGCTTGCCCGTGACCCCCGTAAAAAGACAGGGTCTGCACGCTCGTGTCTGATCTTACCATCAAATGTCAATTCTGTGAAGCCGGGTTTCGCCGTCAAGCGATGCATGTTGACTTGTAAGTGTTACACTCTGTGCTATTTTGACAGACTGTAACGCTTAGCCCTTTCCTGCCCCGGGGTTTTTGCCCGCGCATTACTTGCCGGCCTTTTCGGATCGCAGGTACAATAAAGGCGCGCCGTGTTATTGAGAGTTGTCGCGGCTTCATCTCGAAGTTTCATTTTGACGATCCGATCTGGGTCGTAAGCGTCAGCAGGTTCAGGTTCGGTAGCGCTCAGACGGGAGCGCGCCTATGGGACTGATCGCGATAGAATGCCCCCACTGCCACGCGATGCTGCGCGCGCCGGACAGCTATATCAACAAGCGGGCCCGCTGCAAGGGGTGCGGCCAGGCCTTCATTATCCAACTGCCCAGCCTGGATGACTCGGTCGTTTCCTGGCTCGGCGAGATGGAAGCGCCCGTGGACAAGGATGACTTGGGCGACACCCATGAGATCATCCCGTTCGAGGGAGCGCCCCGGTCGTCGGCCCCCGCACGGCCGGTTCCGGCCGCCCCTGCGCCCGTCGCCCGTCCCGCCGCCGTGACGCTACGACGCCCAGCGGCCCCATCGCAGGCCTCTGGCGCCAACGCCGTGGCCGCCCCCGTCGCGACAAGGGCCCCGGCCGCCGCATCGGCCGCCCAGCGGCCCGCGCCGGTTGGCTCGGCCGCTCAGAACAGCGCGCCGGCCGCGCGTGCGGCGGCCGTGATCGATACGCAGCCGGCGGTCCAGTACAACGCCGCCAACTTCGGCCCCAATTCGGGCCTGCGGCTCAGCCACGTGGACACGCTGGGGGCGTTCTTCGTCTTTCCGTCGCGGCTGCTGGAGGATGTCCGCTTCCGGGCCAGCATGCCGCGCTGCTGCCTGGCCTGCGGCGTGACCCAGGGGCTCAAGACGCACCTGGTCATGTGGACCAGCAAGCAGGCCGGCCGCGACCCCAGCGTGCTGCGACAGCAGGATATCGTCACGGCCGTCGGCACCGAGGCGATGCACCGGCTCAACGCCGACCAGCTCCTGGCGGCGCTGCCGCACGTGCCCAACATGCCCCACCCGTTCGATCTGCCGATGCCGTATTTCATCTGCAACCGCTGCACGCCCGCCGGGGCGATCATGACGCACGTGCGGCCGATCCTGGAGCAGAGCTGGGAGCAGTGCGAGCTGGGGATCGCCTCGCTCAAGCGGGCGATGGAATTCGTGGCCCATAACCTGGGGCGCGACCACGACGATTACGCTCAACTGGAGCGGGCCCAACGCGAGCACAAGGCCGACGCCTGGCGGGCGTTGCCGCTGCCCGTGCGAAACCGCATCGAGGCCTGGTACAAGGCGGCCCCGGGCGAGCGCTTCCTGTGCTACGTGCGCGACAGCGATTTCGCCCAGGCGGAGGCGGGGCTCGGGGGCCTGGTGCTGACGGACCGGCGGATCGTGTTCCGAAAAGCCCGCGTGCAGCGCGAAATGTGGCTGACGGACAAGCTGGAGATCATCGCCGGCCAGGACAGCGGCCATTACGTGCTGCACATCGGCCGCGTCGGCTCCTCGCCGGTGGTGCTGCGCTGCGAGCCGGCGGCCACGGAACTGATTCGGCACAACCTCAAGATGATGGGCGTCGGCTACAGCTTCCGCGTTTGACGGAAGCCGCGGTTCTTCTTCACTTCTTGGGCGTTGCCGGCCAGAGGATTTCACGCTTGCCTGGCCGGTCACCCTTGGCCGCGAGATCTGCTCTTTGCGCGACACCCTCACCCGGCCCTTCGGGCCACCCTCCCCCGTCAAGGGGGAGGGGTTCATTCAAACGTGAACCGCTCTACACCACCGTGATCGTCGGCATCACGCCGGCGGCGGTCTGCGTGACCACGTTGTTGGCCGTGCTCTCTTCGGTCAGCGGCTGCACGGGATTGATCGTCGCCACCAGCGTGTACGTGCCGGGGGACAGGCCCGCCAGGTCGTTGACGGCGATCGTCAGCAGCCGGCTGGCGCCGGCGGCCAGCCGGCTCACGGGCAGGCTGAGCGTCTGGGCCAGTTGAATGTCGGTCGAGCCATCCCCGCCGGAGGGCCGGGCCTTCAGCGTCAACGTCACCGATTGCACGGCCGGCAGCGCCACGCGGCCCAGGTTGGTTACGGACACGCGCACCGAGCCGGCGATCCGCTGGCCGGACGTGATGTGGGCCCCCAGCAGCACGGAGGAGAACGTGCCAGCCAGGTCGACAAACCCGCGCGCCACGTGCAGACTGCGCGAGGTGATGGCCGAATCGTTAGTCGTGTCGCTCTCGGTCACGTTGTGCGGCGTCAGTTGGGCCACCAGTTGGTAATCATTGGCCGCCAAGCCCATCGGCAACGTCACGACGGGCATGAACGTTCGCGAGGCATTGGCCGCCAGCAGGCTGATGGGCTGGTTGGCCAGCGTGGTCAGCAGTTGGTCGGAGCCGCCGGAAACGGGGTGGGCGAAGACCTGGATATCGACGCTGGCCCCGAGGCTCACGGCCATGTTGCCGATATTCCGCACGGCCACCGGCAACACGATGCGCGTGCCGTCGCCGCTGATGATGGTGCGGTACGGCAGCAGGGCCGTGGCGCCGATCGCGGGCTTCAGGTCGATAAACGGCGTCGCCGAGACCAGGTCAATCTGCTGGCCGGCCGCATTGACGGAGGTGGTGTCGTTTTCGGTCACCTCGGAGGGCAGGTTGGCCGGCACGACTTGCGCCTCCAGGTGGTACGCACCGGCCGGCAGGCCGCCGGTGGGATTGACCACGATGCTCACCGTGCGCGACAGCCCGACGGGCAGTCCGCTCAGCGGGTAATTGTGATACCTGCCCAGTTCGACGGCCGAGCCGTCGCCCTCGTTGCGGGCCCGCAGAATCACATCGGCCACCTGCCCCACGGGCATGGCCGTGTTGCCGATGTTGGTGATGATCACCTGGGCCGTGGAGTGAACGCCCGCGCCGGCCACGACGGAGGCGGGCAGGTAACTGGCGCCCAGGGTAGGCATCAGGTCCACGAACGAGGCTTCCGAGTCCAAGCGGATGGACTGGCCCAGGGCGTTCAGCGAGACCTCGTTGTTGCTCGTGTTGTTCTCGACCAGGCCGCCATTGGGCGTGATTTCTGCGACCAGCTCGTACGTGCCAGCCGGCAGGCTCGACGGCACGCTGAAGATAATCGTCACGGGCCGCGTAGTCCCGGCCGCCAGGGCAGTGAAGATCTGGTTATTGGCCGCGGCCAGTTGGATATCCGACCCGCCGGCCATGGGCCGGGCCAGCAGCGTCACGTTCACCGTCTGTCCCAGCGGCAGGGGCACCGTGCCGATGTTGGTCACCTTCACGGTGGCCCGCTTGTTCAGCAGCGTCGAACCGCTCACGATGGCCGGGGGCAAGGTGACCAGGCCGAAGCTGCCGGTGAGGTCCACGTAGCCCTGGATCACGTCGATCGACTTGGCCGTCACGGCCTCGTTGTTGTTCTCGTTGCTCTCGGGAACTTGGTTCCTCGTGTCCACCTTGGCCACCAGGTAGTAGTGGTTGTCCGCCAAGCCCGGCGGCAGGGTCGCCATGAGAATGAAGGTGCGGCTGAGGTGCGGCGCCAGCAGGCTGATAGATTGGCCCGCCAGCGTCTTGAGCAGCACGTCGCTGCTGGAATCGGTGGCCGACGTCGGCCGGGCCGACAGCGTCAGGTCGATCTTCTGGCCCAGCGGCAACGTCGCGTTACCGGCGTTGCCGACGATCACCGGCACGACCAGCCGGTTGCCCGCGCCCGAAACGGCCACCCACGGCATGACCAGCCCAGCGCCCAGGGCGGCGGTGAGATCGTAGTAGCTGGTCTGCACGCTCATCGTGATGGGCTGGCCGGAGGCGTTCTGGGTCAGCAGGTTGTTGGCCAAGTTGGGGTCGTTGATGCCCGAGGCCGACAGCAGCGCCTCGATCGTGTACGCGCCTGCGGCCAGGCCGGCGGTGAAGTTGACCGGCACCGAGAAATTCTTCGTGCCGCCGACCGCCAGGCCGCTGATCGATTGGCCGGCCAGCGTGGCCAGCGTCACCGGGTGCGTCGGGTCGGCCGCACTGGGCGCCAGCACCGTGATGGTCATCGTTTGGCCCGTAATGGCGGCGGAGTTGCCCAGGTTGGTCACGACCAGGCCCAGCGTGCCGGTGATGGCGTGATTGGCCACCGCCAGAGGCGGCAGCGTGGAGGTCGTCAGGTGGCCGGTCAAATCCACCTGCCGCGGCGCGGTCGTGAATGAGGCCGAGGCGGCCTGGTACTTGTCGATGAGGTAACCCACGCCATCGCTGTTGTGGCTTTGGGCAGAGTTGGAGAAGCTCACCTGCCAGTCATACAGCGTGTTGTAGGCCAGCGGCTGGGCGCGCTGGAACGAGGTGGTCGTAGTCGGCAGGCTCTGGGTGATGTCGTTGCTCGGCGAGCCGTCCTGGTACACGATCAGGTTCGTGCCGTTCACGGCCGAATCGGTGACGGCGGCCCAACTGAATTGCGGACTGACCGCCACGTTGGTGGCGCTGGCGGCCGGCGTTAGCAGCGAGGGCACCTGCGTGGGCGCCGTGAGGCCTGTAAACGTGAACGTCGTCGTGGCGTACACATCGGGCCCCAGGTCGCTGCGGTTGATCCACAGCGTATAAGTGCCATCTGTGAAGTCGGCCAGGTCGGAAGCGTTGGTGCTGGCGGCATGATACCACACCCCGCCCGTGGTCGACTGGTTGAGGGCGTACCACGTGCCGGAGGGCGACTCGAAGTGGGCATTCAAACTACTGCTGGCCCCGGCCGCGGTGAAATCGAACTGGTTCATGGCGCTGCTGGAGGAGTCCGTCACCACGCCCTGATCGATATAAACCTGGGTGACCGGAGAGAGCAGATTGCTGGTGTACGTGTTGAAGATGGCCGTGGTGCTGGTGCTCTTGGAGTCGGTCACCGGCACATCGGCCCCCGAAGGCGTCGTGTGCTGGGAGGCGAAAGACAGGCTGACCACGTAGGCCTTGTTGGCCGACAGCCCGCTGGGCTGCCAGGAGGTGATGCTGGGCGAGAGCCCGAGGGCTTCATCCACGACCGCGCCCGTCTGCGCATCGGTCAGCTCGACATTGATCTTGGTCACCGCCGTATCCGTGGCCAGGCCCCAACTGAGGGTCGGCGTCGTGGTGACGTCCCAATTCCACATCAGCGACGAGTCCAGTTGCGGCTGTTGCGTGGGGGCGGAGTCGTTGAAGGCGATCGTCTTGGTGATCGTGCCGCCGGCCGTGGTGATCGACAGCGTGTAATCGCCATCGGTGAAGTGGCTCAGGGCCGCCTGCGTGTCGACCAGGGAAAAGCCCCAATCCTGGCTGGTGGCGCCCTGGGTCTTGGTCAATGTGTAGGACGTACTGTCGGGCGTGGTGATCGAGGCGCTGGTCACGCTGGCGCCGGAGGACAAGTAGGCATCAAAGAAGAAGCCGTACCACGTCTGAAGCTCCGTCGGCGAGATGGCATCGTAGTTGAGCTGGGGCGGCGCGTTGTACAGGACGGCTTCATCCATGCGGACGCTCTGTACGGTCGGCACGACGGAATCGGCCGGGGCAATGTTAGTCGAAATCGGTGTGCCAAACAGATTTATAAGCAAATTGGCGTAATCGATCATCGGAACGTGGCCGGCCGCGAAGGTTCCATCCGCCAGCAGCACGTGCGCAGCCCAAGATACGGTCCCGCCGCCCATCGCCTGAAAGGATCCAGCTTGCTGGCCGATCCCCAGCAGCAACGAATTCGGATCCAGGGTACTCTGGCCGGCGAAAAGTTCCCCATTGAAGGAGCTGCGGCCTATCGAAAAACCAAGGGGTTGACCCGTGGAATCGGTGCCGTAGGGGGCATCAATCCGCGCGGAAGATGTATTGGAAATCGGAATATCAAAACCGGCGATGCCGGCGTTATCGCCCATACTGGCATCGGCATAGAGATGGAAGGTATGGGCCGTGTTATCAATTTGCAGATCGAGCGTCACCGTCGTGGTCAGCAGCAGACGCGATTCCAAGGCTTCGATCATGGTGCAGTTGGGAGTTGATCTTGTTGGCATAAAACGGGCCTCCTGAATGTCCTGATTCTACCACGCCCGTACTGCTAGCGGGTGCGGATTTTAAGCGAAACCACTACTGGATGTACGTGCGAAACCGGGGGAGGTTTTCCCAGAAAGCGGGCCCAGAAATGCTTCTGGCGCCCTCCCGGGCGCCGGCCGGGCAGCTTGTGCGGTGGTTAGGGGGCGCAAGTGGACTGCTGAACAGGGATTACGGCGCTCGGCGGTTCAGTCGGCCGGCTGCTCCTGACCTTTGGCGGCCGGGGTGGTCTGGGGCGCGGCCTCCTGGAGCGAACTATTCTGCGCCTCCGCGGTGGTGGCGCGGGTGGTGGTATTCGTCGGCCATTCGCGAAGTTTTACCCACGGGGCCACCCAGTCCTTGACGAAGGTGGATGCCGCCACGGTGAAATGATCGCCCAGGTTGCCCGAAAGCACCTGGTCCAGCGTCCAGGGCAACTGGTGAAGCTTATCGGCCTGGTCAACATCGCTGGGTTTCACAAAACCCATGGCCCCGCCGGCCGGGCCGTGCACGCCGTCCAGATTGCCGAACAGCGTCGTACCGACCATCAGCAGCGCCACATCCGCCGGCGACCAGAAGTTCACGATGCCTTTGCAGGTATGCCCCAGCGCCTTGGACAGGTCGTAGCCCACCGACAGGCTGGGCCGCAGCATGATGATGCCGTCGATGATGCAGCCATCGGGCAGGTCCTCGGCCGCAAACACGGCCACGGCCGCACCGCCGCTATGGCCCACCAGGTGCACCGGCCGTCCGGGGTAGTCCCGCTGGTATTCCTGGATCACGTGGGCCAATTTGGCGGCCTGAGCGCGGGCCCGTCGGGTATCGACCTGGTCGACTATCAGCTTGGCCACCGGCACGGGCCAGCTCCAGTCGTAGTAGCGCATGCCCTGGTTGACCTGGGCATCGCTCAAGCCGACGCGAACGGCCTGGCTGAACAGGCCCGGCCCTTCAATGCCGGGCAGGATGATGACCAGCCCGTTCTGCAGCCGCTCGGGGGTGAGGTAGTTCTCGGCCTTGGGCGCGCAGCCGGCAACGCTGGAGAGAATCACTCCGACCAAACCCAGGAACATCGTCGCCGATAGCCGCCGTCGCATCATCGCGCTTACCAACTTTCGCTGTCCGCTTCTTTTTTGCCCGATCGTGGCACGGGCGTCTGGCCCGTGAGTCTCACGGCCATCCTGGCCGTGGATCCGGCTTTCTTCTTCCGTGCTAGCTCTCCCGCCGGCGCTGGCGGGCCGCCTCAAAGAGCAGCACGGTGGCGGCGGCGGCCACATTGAGCGAGTCGGCCAGCCCGTGCATCGGGATGGCCATCAGCTCATCGGCCGCCGCCTTCAGGGCCTCACTGAGTCCCAGGTGCTCACTGCCCAGGGCCAGCGCGGTCGGGCCGGTCATGTTCACGGCCGTGTACGGCCGCGGGGCCTCGGGCGTGGCCGCCAGCAGGCGGATTCCGCGTGCCCGCAGCCAGGCCAGGGCCGCCTCCAGCGGCGCCTCGACGACCGGCAAAAGAAATACCACGCCGGTCGAGGCCCGAATAACGTTCGGATTATAGATGTCGGTCCGCCGGTCGCACAAGATAAGTCCCTGTCCCCCGGCCGCATCCAGGGAGCGGAGGATGGCGCCGAGGTTGCCGGGTTTTTCCAGGTGCTCCACGACCACCAGCAGCGGGTTTTTTCCCCCCAGCGGCAGCTCCTCCAGCGTTCGCCGGGGCACCCGCACGACCGCCAGCACGCCCTCGGGCTTCTGGCGGTAGGCCATCTTGGCCAGGACTTCCGGGGGCACCTCGAACACGGCCGCCCCACCCGCCGCCGCCTGATGCGCCAGCACGCCAGCCGCCGGCACCGGCGCCAGCGGCGGGCACAGGTAAAACTCCTCAACCTTCAGCCCGGCGGCCATGGCCCGCTCGATGGAGCGGGCCTCTTCCACGATCGTCAGCCCCACCTGCCGGCGATGCTGGCCGCGCTGCAGCTTGACGACGGCCTTGATGTGCGGGTTGGACAGGCTGGTGATTTTCAATTCGTGTCTTCTTGTTTTTCGCAGACAGAACACGAAGACCACGAAGATCACGAAGGACACAAAGGAGGAAAGATAAAGAGCAATAAACAAAGCCAGAAGCAGCGTTCAGGCCTGGTTTCTGGCTGTTTTTCGCTCTCCCGTCTTCTTTGTGATCTTTGTGTCCTTTGTGGTCTTTGTGTGCTCTTTGGCATTGAAAAGCGTTTACAAGGCCGCCAGGCGCTTGGCGGTTTCCTGGGCGATCAGGGCATTGATCAGGTCGGCCAGCTCGCCGTTGATGATCTGCTGGAGATTGCCGGTATAGCCGATGCGGTGGTCGGTGCAGCGGTTCTGCGGGAAGTTGTACGTGCGGATCCGCTGGGAGCGGTCGCCCGAGCCGATCATGCTCTTGCGGGCGGCGGCCTCCTGGGAATGCTGCTGCTGCTGGAAGTGGTCCAGCACGCGGGCCGCCAGGATGCGCCGGGCCTTGGCCCGGTTCTTGTGCTGGCTCTTGTCATCGCGCATGGAAACGGTGATGCCGGTGGGCAGGTGTTTGAGCTTGATGGCCGACTCGACCTTGTTGACGTTCTGCCCCCCCGGGCCGCTGGCGCGCATGGTCTGTTCCTCGACATCCTTGGCCCAGTTGATATCGATCTCAATATCCTCTTTTTCCGGCAGCACGGCCACGGTGGCGGCGGAGGTGTGAATCCGGCCCTGGGCCTCGGTCTCGGGCACGCGCTGCACGCGATGGCCGCCGCCCTCGAAGGCCAGCTCGCGCCACACGCCCTCGCCGCGGACGGAGATGATCACCTCGCGCAGGCCCCCCAGCTCCGTGGGGCTTACCGAGAGCGTCTCGGTCTTCCAGCCGCGCTTGCCCGCGTAATGCAGGTACATGTCCATCAGGTCGCGGGCGAACAGCGCCGCCTCATCGCCGCCGGTGCCCGCGCGGATCTCCAGCACCACGCTGTCGATCTGCTCCTCATCGCTCATCACCAGGCGGGCCTTCAGGTCCTCCAGCACCTGCTGGGCCTTCTGGCGCGACTGCTCGGCATCGCTCTGGGCCAGCGCCCGCAGCTCGGCATCCTGGCCGGCCTCCGCCAGCAGGCCCTCGGCCTGGCGGGCCTGGTCGATGAACTGCTCGTACTGGCGGAACGGCTTGGCGATCTTCGCCAGGCGCGCGCATTCCTTGCCCACGCGCATCAGTTTGCCGGGTTCGCGCACGATACCCGGGTCGTTGAGCTCCCCCTGGAGCCGGTCGTAATTGGCGGCCAGCTCCTGGAGCTTGACGATCAGTCTTTCCTGGGGATCGGTCATGGCCGTGCCCACAAAAACGCCGGCCCGGCAGCGGGGGCTGCCAAGGGCCGGCGAAGGGGATGAAGGGAGCTACTTCTTTTCGGCCGGGGCGGCTTTGCCGAAATACGCGCCGCCGAACTTGCGCTGGAATTTCTCCACGCGGCCGGCGGAGTCGACGAACTTCTGCTTGCCCGTGTAGAACGGGTGGCAATGCCCGCAGATATCCACCGCGATCCGCTTGGCCGTGCTGCGCGTCTTGAACTTGTTGCCGCACGCACAGGTCACTTCCAGTTCTTTGTAGTCCGGATGAATCTTATCTTTCATCTGACACCTCTAGCAGTCATTGGTGATCTAGTCGAATCAAGTATTTTACAAGGACGCGGCGGTAAGACAAGAGTCTTTTCTGGAATGGATTTTGGGTGCACGCCAAAACGGTGGCGTTTGGTGGCATGCCCTCACGACGAAGGCCGCCCTGGCGGCCGAGGCGGGNNACCCGTCCGGGGCTTTCGCCCCGTGCGTGAGGGCATGCCACCGATGATCTCAGTTGGCGGGTCGCCGGGGCGCGGGATTGCTCTTGAAGTCCACCGTGAATTTGCCCGCCTTGATCGTGCCTTCGACCGTCGGCGAATCGCCGGTAATGCGAATCAACAGGCCGTCGAACGCGCCCACGACGCCGGCCTTCCAGACAATCTTCGCGCCGGATGACTGCAGCAGTTCATCGCGGCCGCTGCCGGGGCCGGGCTGGCTGGCGGCCGGCTCCGAGGCGCTCTGCTGGTGCCGCCGGCGAAGCAAACCGCGAAGGCCGGCCGGCCGGCTGGCCGCCCCCGCCGGGCGCGAGGCCGCCGTGCCGTCGTCGAAGGAAATCTTGCGAACCACCGTGGCCTCGCCGCCGCTCTTGACGACGAGTTGGCCATCCCAGTCGGAGTAATACTGCTTGCCGTAACCCTTGATCACGTTGTCCAGATCGCCCCAGCGTATGCGGACCAGCGTGTTGTATTTGCCCTGCCGCTGATGCGTCTTGGAGATCTCGATCTGAAGCTTGTCGCTGGCGCTGTTCTGCCGATTGAGGGTCTGGTCAAAATGAATCTGCCCCCCCGGCCGCGAGGCCGGCCGGCTGGCCGCGGGGCTACCCGTGTTCTGGGCGTAGCTATCGGCCGCGATCGCCCAGATGCACATTCCCGTGATCAGCACCACCACGCTTCCCAACTGCCAGACTGTACGGCGCATCATGGCTGTCACTCCTTGCTGTGCTTCCATGAAACGTACATTACTGAAATGCTTAACGCGGCCCGCGCGCGGTTATTCGCGCCAGGACTCGGTTTTCGATGTGATTTTCGTTATCTCGCACGGTATGGGTGCCGTGGTTTGCGAAG
>PMYD01000072.1:0-1434 GCA_003171335.1 Phycisphaerales bacterium | reverse complement strand
CATCGTTTCATGTGTGACAAAGCACTAGGCAAGCCGCGCCGCGCGGGCGCCGGCGGGTTTGGAGTGGCGAAAACTTCAGCGATGAAACGGGCCGCAGGAAGAGTCCCTTTTCTTCCAGGAATTCCGGCTTGCCCATCGGCCCGGTCGGCCATACACTGTTCGCTCATGTCAACATCAAACACTTCGCCAAACGTCCTCGTCGGCCCCCAAACCCCGCCGCCCATGGCCGCCGCAATGCCGTCCGCTGTGCGGCCGTGGATCGTCACCTTTTCCGCCCTGGGCATCAACCTCATGGCCGGCATCATTTATGCCTGGAGCGTTTTGGGCAGGGCGCTCATCAAGCAGTGGCACTGGAGCAAGATGGAGGCGGCCCAGCCCTTCGCCGTCGCCACGGCCACCTTCGCCGTGATGATGATCTTCGCCGGCAGGCTTCAGGACCGCGTGGGGCCGCGCAAGGTCGCCCTCATGGGCGGGCTGATGCTCGGCCTGGGGTACATCCTGTCCGCCTCGGTTCACACCGCCAACACCATGATGCTGACCATGGGCGTAGTCGGCCTGGGGTTGGGGCTGGCCTACTCGGCCACCACGCCGGCGGCCATCAAGTGGTTCGCGCCCACCCGCAAAGGCCTCATCACCGGCATCGTCGTCAGCGGCGTGGGTCTGGCGGCCGTGTACGCCTCGCCGCTGGCCCAGTGGTTGATCGGCCTGGTGGGCATACCCCAAACGTTCCTCATCCTGGGCATCGGCTGCATCGTGGTCATCAGCCTGTCGGCGATCCTGGTGGTCAATCCGCCTTCCGGCTGGGCAGCCGGGCGAGCGGCCCCAACCGCGGCCCCGGCGGCCGGGGCGACACGCGCAAGCCTCAACCCCGCCGCCCTGAAAGCGGGCCTCGACTGGCACGAGATGCTCCAGACCCGCCAGTTCTACTTCCTGTGGCTGATGTTCGTGCTGAGCGCCTCGACGGGCCTGATGCTCATCTCCAACATCGCCCAGATCGCCAAGGTCCAGGCCAACTGGGAGTACGGTTTCTGGGCCGCCATGATGCTGGCCCTGTTCAACACCGCCGGCCGCTTTGTCAGCGGCTTCACCTCCGACCGCATCGGCCGCACGCCCACGATGATCCTGTTCTTCCTGATCCAGGCGGCCAACATGTTCCTGTTCGTCCACTACACCAGCCCGACGCTGATCCTGGTGGGCGCCGCCGCCGCCGGCTTGTGCTACGGCACGATCTTCACNNGCCACGGCCGATTTCTACGGCGTCAAGAACCTGGGCGTCAATTACGGCCTGGTCTTCACGGCCTTCGGCGTGGCGGGCGTTCTGGGCTCGCTGCTGGGCGGCCGCATCGCCGACTGGTTCGGCTCCTACGCCAAGGCGTATATCGTGCTGGCCATACTCCTGCTGGTGGCCTGCGCCCTGGCCCTGGCCACCCGCGC
>PMYD01000010.1 GCA_003171335.1 Phycisphaerales bacterium | reverse complement strand
GCTGCGCAAAAATGGCACTTACGCCAATTTCAAGTCGTCGAAAACAGCACCATCTTACTCGCAGGATTCTCCCTTTCCAATGACTTCGCTGTTTGCGGCCAAGCCCGCTTCCTATCGGGCAAGCATTGCAAGATCCCTGTTCCCTGGCCCGGCGGAGCGTAAATTTTTCGCCGGGCGATTATTTCTGGACATTTCCGCGGTGCTGCTGTAAAATCAACGTTGATTTAGCTATCGCTCCGAATCTTCGCGCTGGGTGCGCGGAGAGGATTCGTCTGCTGGCTCGGCAGGCGATGCCGTTAGGGGTTGGGTTTTTGACCAGGCTTGGAAGCCTTTAGCGGCGGCTCATCCTGCATTTGCGCCGGGGCGATGGGGGCTCATGCCGGAAGTAAGGAGGATTTGCCATGGCAAGCTCACGGGGCAGGTTCTTGGGGTTCCTGGTTTTCTCATCCATTCTGGTCGGAGTGATTTCGCCCTGTGCTCGGGCGGATGTGATGTACACGGTGCTCGATCTTGGCACGCTGGGAGGAGAGAGTTACGCATCCGGGGTGAACAACCTGGGGCAAGTGGTGGGCTACTGCTTTGGCGCTAACAACAGTTGCCACATGTTTCGCACAGGTCCGAATCAGCCCATTAACCCCGCCACTGACGATCTGGGCAGTTTTGACAGCAATAATGCCAACTATGGCAACATCGCGTACGGCATTAACGACCTGGGGCAGGTGGTGGGGTATACGAGTGCTCCCAATGGGGACATCCACGCATTCCGCACGAATTCGCCGATAAGCCTGCTATCCAGCGATCTGGGCACCGGAGCCCCTTTGGGGCCGGCCGAGCCATCCTTTGCCCAGGCCTGCTGCATAAACGACAAGGGCCAGGCGGCCGGGGACTTCTTGGGGTCCAACGGCTATGAAGCCTTCCGAACGCCTTCCGGTCGGGCGATGGATCCCAATTTGGATGATCTTGGGTCTCTGGCGGGCCGGAAGACGATGGCATTTGGAATCAACAATTCCGGGCAAGTGGTGGGTTACTCACAACTTCAAGGCCAGGATCATGCCTATCGCACGTTGCCCAACCAAGCCATAAATCCGGCTACGGATGACTTAGGCACTCTGGGTGGTCAGAACAGCAAGGCATATGGCATCAATGAGTTAGGACAGGTCGTCGGAGGGGCTCAAGATGCCAACGGCAACGCCCACGCTTTCCGCACCGCGCCAAACCAGCCCATAAACGCCAAGACAGACGATTTGGGTGTACTTCCCGGCTATGAGTTGAGCGTTGCAGCCGCCATAAATAACCTTGGTCAAGTCGTTGGCGGATGCGATGAAACTGCGTTCACCCCAATAGGTTCATACCCTACAGCGCAGGAGGAGCCGTTCATTTATGGTAACGGCGTCATGAAAGACCTGAACGGCTTAATCGATCCAAACTCCGGCTGGAGGCTGGTGGATGCGCAAGGCATCAATGACCTGGGACAGATCGTAGGCTACGGCTACTACAAGGGTGGAATGCAGGAAGCCTACTTGCTGACCCCCGTACCGGAGCCGGCCGTAGTAGCCCTGCTGGTTCTGGGCGGTTTGGCGGCACTCCGCCGGCGGGCGTAGCCCGGATTCTACCCGGCAAGCCCCTTTGACGGGTCGAATGGTGCCGTGGAGGCGTTTTTTGCAGCCCGATCCTTTTCGGGGCAAAAAAAGCAACCACGGCACCTTGTCGTTATGATCCTGATCGGTCGCCCACGATTAGATATAAGTCACAAATATATATGTACTTATGATTACATACTTCGCCCCGACGGCTGACTTGAACGTGTTGATGACGAATGCTTCACGCTTTCCTGTCTCCCGCCTCCCGCCTTCTTTTTTCCCCGGAACTTCCACCCCCGGGAGGGGTTTAGAGATTGAGTGATCTATGGAGGCTCTGCGCAGACAAGAGGTTTCGAACATGGGCATCGGCGACATATTGCTGGAGCGGGGAGTGATTCGCCCGGAGCACCTGGCGGAGGCCTTGGCCATGCGCAAAAGCCAGGGCATGCGGCTGGATAAGGCGCTGGTGGAACTGGGCTACGTCAGCGAGCTGCAGGTGCTGGAGGTGATGAGCGAGCAGTTGGGCATGCCCCTGGTTGACCTGCAGTCGATCAAGGTGGATGGGGATGCCGTGCGGATGGTGCCGGCCAAGATCGTCTTTCGCAAGCACCTGGTGCCCATCGAGAAGATCAACGGCACGCTGAAAGTGGCCACCAGCGACCCCTTCGACCTGTACGCCTTCGACGAGATCCACCTGCTGACCGGCCAGCAGGTCCAGCCGGTGCTGGCCACGTCGGAGGATATCGACAAGATCATCAAGATGTACTACGGCGTCGGCGGCGACACGGTGGATGAGATGATGTCCACCGACGATCTGGAAGTGGTTAGCAAGGATGGCGACAGCGAAGATCTGCTGGAGATGGCCCAGGAGGCCAGCGTCATCAAGCTGGTCAACGAGATCTTCCTGGAGGCTTTAAACGAGCGGGCCAGCGATATTCACATCGAGCCGTACGAAAAAGGGCTGACCATCCGCTACCGCATCGACGGCGTGCTCCAGGAGGCGTCGCTGCCGACGGAAATCAATCGCTTCCAGGCCGCCATCATCAGCCGCATCAAGATCATGGCCAACCTGAACATTGCCGAAAAGCGGCTGCCCCAGGATGGCCGCATCAAGATGCAGGCCGGCGGCCGGCAGATCGACATCCGCGTCAGCGTCATTCCCATGCTCTTCGGCGAGGGGATCGTGCTGCGTATCCTGGACAAGGCCACGGTCATGTTCACGCTGCCCGAGCTGGGCATGGGGCCGCGGGATTTCGCCATTTTCCAGGACCTGATCAGCCGGCCGCACGGCATCATGCTGGTGACCGGCCCGACCGGCAGCGGCAAGACGACCACGCTGTACGCGGCCCTGTCGGCCATCGTTTCCACCGAGATCAAGGTGCTGACGGTGGAAGACCCGGTGGAGTACCACCTGGACGGCGTGAACCAGATCCAGGTTCAGCCGAAGGTCGGCCTGAATTTCGCCCGCGGGCTGCGGGCCATTTTGCGGCACGACCCGGATGTGGCCATGATCGGCGAGATTCGCGACCTGGAGACGGCCGAGGCCGCCATCCAGGCAGCGCTTACCGGCCACCTGGTCTTCTCCACGCTGCACACCAACGATGCCTGCTCGGCGCCAACGCGATTGCTGGACATGGGCATCGAGCCCTTCCTGGTCACCAGCACGCTGGAGGCGGCCATGGCGCAGCGGCTGGTGCGGACGATCTGCAAGGAGTGCCGCCAGCCGTACGAGCCCGACCGCGCCAAGCTGCCCAAGGATTTCATCCTGCCGCCGGGCGCATCGCTGTACCGCGGCACCGGTTGTCGGCGCTGCCGCAATACCGGTTTTCACGGCCGCACGGGGATTTTCGAGCTGATGGTCGTCAACGATGCGATTCGCGAGAAGATCCTCGCCCGCACGACCATCAGCCAAGTGATCGACGCCGCCAAGGCCAACGGCATGCACCTGCTGCGCGAGGATGGCTGGGACAAGGTGCGGGCAGGAATCACAACGGTTGAAGAGGTAATGAGGGCTACCAAAGCGTGAAAATCCCAAATTCCAAATCCCAAATTCCAAACAAATTCCAAGCACCAAATCCCAAAGGGGAACAAAGGTGCCGTTTGGAGCAACGCGAGGTCGGACGCCGGGATTTGGAATTTGGAATTTGGAGCTTGTTTGGAATTTGGGATTTGGGATTTGGGATTTTTAAGGCAGCGAAAGCTGCATAGTCCATGGCCACCTACGATTACATTGCGCGCACCACGGCCGGCGAGTCCATCACGGGCGTTCTCCAGGCCGAGAACGAACGGGCGGTGGCGCACACGCTGGATGAGAAGAAGCTCTACCCGGTGCAGATCGTCGCGCGCGCATCGAACAAGCGCCAGGCCCGCCGGCGGGTGCGGCTGCGCGATGTGGGCGTGGCGTATGGGCAGCTCTCCGATCTGTTGTCGGCGGGCGTACCGCTGCTGCGGGCGCTGGAGATTCTGTCCCGCGTGGGGCTCTCTAAGCTGCTCACGGAGCGGTTCGCGGCGGTGCGCGAGGCGATTTCCGCCGGCCGCACGCTGGCCGACGCCATGGCCGACCACGAAGAGGTTTTCCCGCCGCTGCACACGGCCATCGTGCGGGCCGGCGAGCGGGCGGGCTTTCTCGAGCAGGCGCTGGCCAACCTGGCCAGCCTGGTCGATCAGCAGGATGAGCTTCGCGGCCGCGTCCGCGGCGCGCTGGCCTACCCGGCGTTTCTGGCGTGTTTCGGCGTGATCGTGGTGACGCTGATCCTGATCTTCCTGGTGCCGCAGTACCGGCAGTTGTTCTCGGAGATCACGCTGCCGCTGCCGTCGGAAATTCTGTTCGGGGCGTCGGACATGCTGCGGCACCACCTGCCGATTCTGCTGGGGCTGTTCTTCCTGGCGGCCCTGGGCATTCGCTCGGTGCTGCGGAGCCAGCGCGGCTGGGAGATGTGGGACCGCTGGCGGCTGAAGCTGCCGGTGCTGGGCAGGGTGCTGCGGCTGGTGGCGATCACGCGCTTCTGCCGCGTGCTGGGCACGATGCTGGCCAACGGCGTGCCGATCCTGCAGGCCCTGGCCATCGCCAAGGACGCCACCGGCTCGACGGTGTTGACCGCCGGCGTGGCCGCGGCGGCCGAAAACGTCCGCGCCGGCGCCTCGCTGGCCGATCCGCTGCGGGCGGGCGGGCTCTTTCCCGCCGAGGTGGTCGAGATGATCGCCGTGGGCGAGGAGTCCAACCAGCTTGAAAAAGTGCTGGTGCAGATCGCCGACACCGTGGAGCGGCGGACAAACCGCCAGGTGGAAGTGGCCGTACGTCTGATTGAGCCGGCCATCCTGCTGCTGTTGGCGATGACGATTGGGTTTGTGGCGATCGGCCTGTTGTATCCGATGCTGATTATGAGCCAAACACTGAGATGAGTCGGTCTTCAAGAGAATTGTGGTTGGCAGGTGAATGGGCGTCCGAAAACGCGCGCGACGGCCGCTGCGCCGAAATTCCAAATTCCAAATCCCAAATTCCAAACAAATTCCAAGCACCAAATTCCAATAAGAACAAAAGGTCCGCATGGAACAACGTGAGGTTCGTAGATGAGGTTTGGAGCTTGGGATTTGGAGCTTGTTTGGGATTTGGAATTTGGGATTTGGAATTTCCCAGGCCACGGATCTGGCCAACATCGTCCCTGCGCGTAGTACTCGCCGGGACCAACCGGCGTCCCTGATTTGTAGAAAAGACTTAGGAGAAGGTAATGACCAGGCGGCAAAGAACGAGGCGGAGCGCTTTCACCCTGATGGAAGTGCTGTTGGTGATCGTCATCCTGCTGATGCTGGGCACAGTGGGCGTGATTTCCTACAGCAAGATCGCCGACAGTTCGAGGAAAGACACCGCGAAGATCCTGACCAAGGATGTCGAGGGCGCCGTGGAGCTGTATGACCGCTCCATGGGCCGCTATCCCGAGGACGGTGAGGGCCTGGGCGCGCTGATCACGCGGCCGGACGATGAGGCGCAGGCCAAGCTGTGGGACAGCGGTGGCCCGTTCCTCAAGGGCGGCAAGATTCCCACCGACCCGTGGGGGACGCCCTTGGCCTATAAGAAGGTCGACGACGCCACGGCCTCCCGAACCGGGGTGTACTTCCATGTGTACTCCTTCGGCCCCAACCGCACCGACGACAGCGGCAGCGGCGACGACATCCCCGCCTGGGCGGAAGAGTCGCGCTAGGCCGATGGTTGCCGCTGGGAGAATCGACATCAGGCCGGGCGATGCCGGCCTGCGGCCCTGCGCCGCGCGGAGAACCGGCGCTGGCGGCTTCACGCTGCTCGAGCTGATCCTGGCGATTTCCATCCTGATGCTGCTGGCCGGGACGGCGGTGATGGCGTTTGGCCCGTGGCAGCGCCAGGCGGCGCTGGGCGATGGTGCGCAGCGCCTGGCCACGCTGTTGCGGGCCTGCCAGGCCGTCGCCGCCGACACCGGCTGCCGCGTGCAGGTGCGCTTTGCCTCGGCGGAGGATTCCAACGCGCCGGCCGCCTCGGTGCAGTGGGAGCCGCAGCCGCTGACCGAACCCGGCGTTTTTCAGCCGTACCAGGGCTCACTGGTCGGCACGACGGACCTGGCGGACATGGTTCGCGTCGAGAACTGCAAGCTGACCGGCCCCAGCGCTCCTCTGGCGGCCGGGGCGCCGGGCGCGCTGCCGCCGGTGACCTTCTATCCTGACGGCTCAAGCGACTGGGCGCAGGTTTTCGTCGCCAGCAGCTATGCGAGCGATCTTCGCCGCGCGATCGTCCAGATCAACGGCACGACCGGCACGATCCGCACGACGCTTTACGCCAATGACCAGTATGAGCAGGAAGTGGCGCGGTAGAGGCTCGAGGAAAGGCAAGACTGGGTGGCGAATCGACTGATTTTTGGCTGAGGTTCGTTCGATGGCAACACAGAAAACGACCATTCTGAACCATCACGAGGGTCAGGCCGGTCGTTCTCTGTCTTGGCTCCAGCCTCCCTGCTTCGCCCACACGGGGCTTCGCAGGGCAAGCCAAGGCCTGCGTAGCCTCTGGCGTAGCAGGCCAGCCTCCAGCCTCCAGCCTTCTTTGCTCCGGCCTTCGCGCCTCCAGCCTGCGGGCATCATCCTTCTGGAAGTGGTCATGGCGATGGCGCTGCTGGTGCTGGCCTCGGGGGTGATCGTCGGCTCGATGATGACCTGCACGCGGGCGGCGACGCGCTTGAAACTGCACGCGCACGCCGCGGACCTGACGGTCACGCTGGCCAGCCAGATGAAGATGGGCCTGCTGCCGACAACCTCAACCGACGGCGGGGCCTTCACCGAGCCGGGCTTCTCCGACTGGACCTGGTCAACGAACGTTCAGTCCAGCAACCGGTCGGACGCCACGCTGGAGAACGTGCAGTTCACCGTCCACCACACGCCGACCGGGCTGACGCACAGCCTGAATGAGTTGATTCCCATCAAGCCGCTGCGCTCGCCCGGGCAGTCTCCGGCGTCGCAGCCCAGCGGACCGGCCGGGGGGGCGCAATCATGAGGCGACGCCGCCCTGCCAAAACCGGCTTTACGCTGCTGGAAGTGATTCTGGCGATCGTCCTGACGCTGGGACTGATCGGTTCAGCGCTGAGCTTCAACCATTACGTGCAGACGGTCAAGGGCCAGGTGCTGACGGATGTGGAAGCGGTCGTCGCCCAGCAGCGGACGATGGAAATGCTGACGACTGAGCTGCGCTCGGCCTTCGTGCCGGCGCTGGGACAGTCGGAGTCGGACAGCTCGCCGGCCTTTGCGGGTTCTTCCGGCCAGGTGGACTTCCTTTCCACCCTCATGCCGGGCCCTTCGGCCTGCCTGCCGCCTGAGCAGCACACCGCCGAAATGCCGCCGCAAAGCGATGTGCAGCGGGTGATTTACCGCATCCGCTACAGCCAGATGGAGGATGGCACCACCCACAACGATGGGCTGGAACGGGTGAGCCTGTCCTGGCTGCCGGGCGTGGATGAGGACTCCTCGCCCGCGATGGCCGACCTGGTGGCTCCGGGCGTGCACTTCCTGCGCCTGCGCTACCACGTGGGCGACCCCGCCAATTCCGGCTATTCCGGCCCCATTGACAACGGTTGGGTGGATGACTGGCAAGGCGGCCTGCCGCTGGCCGTCGAAATCACCATGGGCCCAAACCCGATTGCCGACGGGCAGGATATCAACGACTACCTGGCCGCCAACGAGACGTTTCGGCGCGTGGTGTACCTCCCGGGAACGCGGATCGCCGCGCTGGGGGGTGCGCAATGAACGCGGCTACCACGGCAAGGCCGCTCCACCGGCCGGGCTCCATTCTCTTCGCCATCCTCGTGCTGATTTCGATGATGGCGCTGGCCGCCACGGCCGTCATTTACCGCATGCGGGCGCAGGTTTATGCGGCGGGGATTGCCGTCAGCTTCAACCAGGCGCGACTGACGGCCATGGGCGGGCTGGAGCAGGCCATGGCGGTGCTGTGCGAGGCCAACGATCCGGCCGTCTGGTGGGATAATCCGGCGGCTTTCTGCAACCAGTTGGTCAGCGATGATGGCGGCGTGCGCTGGTATTTCACCGTTTACGCGCCGGTCGAGCAGAGCGGCCTGGCCTCGGTCCGCTACGGGGTCATCGATGAAGGCGCCAAGATCAACGTCAATACGGCCACGGCCGAAACGCTCTCCCGCCTGCCGGGCATGAATGCGGCCCTGGCTGAGGCGGTGATCGGCTATCGCGGTGCGGCGGGGGGCATTGAGTCGGAGTTCTACAGCCGCCTGCCCTGTCCGTACCAGCCGCGAAACGGGCCCCTGGCCACACTGGAGGAGCTGCTGCTGGTTCGCGGCTTCACGGCCGCCATCGTCTACGGCCAGGACCCTAACGCCGGAGGGCCGGTTCGCCCGGATGCGGGCCTCTCGGCCGTGCTGACGGCCGCCACGTGCCAGCGCGACACGAACGGCTCCAGCCAGGGCAAGTTCAATATCAACGGCAATCTCAAGGGTTTGTCCCGCACGCAGCTTCCGGCGCAAACGCAGAACTTCATTCGCGGCTACCGCGAGGACGGCAAGGTTTTCCAAAGTATCTATGACTTGCTCGATGCCAACTACGTCACGCAAAAAGGCTCGCAGCTGACTTCCGGCGTCGGCATCAACCAGGTGGACAGCTTGGAGAAGTCGCTGGTGGCCGGGCCGATCAGTCAGCAACTCATCCCGGCCAGCGAAGATACCGCCGCCTCGCAGCCGGCCGGCTCGCAGCCGGCCAGCAAGGCGACCTCGCAATCAACATCCGTGGATGCCAATTCCGGCAATTCGGCCAGCCAATCGCAAGTCTCGCTGACGCCGGGCCGACTGAATATCAACACGGCGCCGGTCGAGGTGCTCAGCCTGCTGCCGGGTGTGGATGAGGGGCTGGCCCAGCGGATTGTCCAGGCTCGCTCCACGCTCTCCAGCCAGCAGCTTGCCTCGCGCTCCTGGATTTACGCGCAAAAACTGGTGGATGCGCAGGCCTTCAAGAAGCTCATCGGCATGATCACGACCAGCAGCCGGCAATACCGCGTGCGGTGCGTGGGCTATGGCATTGGCGTCCAGGGCGGCCGGCCGGCGGGTTACTGCGTGCTTGAAGCGGTGGTGGACCTGAGTTCATCCACGCCGCACATTACGTATCTGCGCGACCTGACGCGGCTGGGAATGCCGCTGGCGGTCGGACCGTGAACGGTGGTTTACCAGGAAAAATGGCATGAAAGCGTGGGCGAAACAGTTCACCAAGCGGTTCAGGCGGCCCAAGACGGTAGCGCTCGATTTCGACCGCCGCCAACTGCGGGTGGTTCACTTTGACGCCTCGCGCTGGGGCCCGCGAATCCTGGCCCTGCGCAGCGTGCCGGTGCCGCCGGATGTGGATATGGGCGATGCTGAGGCGGCCGGCGCGCTGGTCGGCCAGGTGATGGGCGAGATGGGCCTGGCCGGCGCCGATGTGCTGATGAACGTGCCGCGCAGCCAGGCGGTGCTTAAGGCTCTGACGCTGCCGGCCGGCACGCCCGAGGGGGAACTGGCCGGCATGGTGCAGTACCAGATCGCCAATGAGCTGCCTTTCGACGCCGCCGAGGCGGTGGTGGATTTCACCATCACGCCCCACACTGGCACCGAGACCGGCGCGGACGGCGCCGAGGGGGGACAGGATGTCCTGGCGGCGGCGGTGCGCCTGCCGGTGGTCGATTATTACCGCCGGCTGGCGGAGGTGGCCTCGTTGCAGCCGGTGCGGCTGTGCCTGCGCCCCGCTTCGAATCTGCGCTGCCTGGATTCGTGTGTCACCCGGCGCCCCGGCGAATTCGTGGCCCTGGTGGATGTGACGGCCGATGAGACGGAGATTGATTTCGTCGTCGGCGCCTCGCTGGTCTTCAGCCGTTCGGCGCCGCTGGCCGAGACGGCCGAGGACGAGTCTGGGCGGCCCGGCATGGTGCAGACGGTGGTCAGCGAAGTGATGCGCAGCCTCCAGAGCTTCCAGGTGAGCCACCGGGCGGGCAAGCTGGAAGGGCTGCTGGTGGCCGGCCAGAGCGAGCTGGCCAGCGAAGTGGCGGCGGCCCTGTCGCAGCGGCTGGAGGCGCGCTGCCAGAGATTCGACCCGGCCAAGGCGCTGGACCTGCAGGCGGATTCGGCGGCCTCGGCGTTCTCCGCGGCGCTGGGGGCGGCGGTGGGCTCGGCCGAGAGTGCGGGTTTCGATTTCCTCCACCCGCGCCGGCCGGCCGTGCGCAAGGATGACCGCAAGACCCGCGTGGCCCTCCTTGCCGCGACGGGAGCGCTGGTTTGCTTGCTGCTGCTGCTGGGCTGCTACTGGCTGACCAACAGCCGTAACGACGAAGCCAAGCGTATGACCGCCGCGGCCAAGAATGAAAAAAACCTGTGGGAAGAAACGGTCGAGCCCATGAGCAAGCGGGTTCGCCGGCTGCAGGAATGGCAAGATTCGCAGGTCGATTGGTTGGGCCACCTGGCGCAGCTTTCGGCCCTGCTGCCGGGGGCCAAGGACATCTATATTTCGCGGCTTGATGCGTCCGCCGGCAAGATAGTCAACCTGGCGGTGCGCGCCCACGATCGCGAATGCATCGATCAGCTCGAAAAGCTGCTGGAAACCAATGGATACCACAACAAGCCCGCCACGGTGACTCCCCAGAATGATCCCAAAGGTCTGGGCTACGTGTACGAATCGGCCGTCCCGGCGACCCTCGACGCCAACGCGTTGAAAAAACTGTCCACAACAGTGCCCGCCCGGCCGCAGGATGATGTCTCAAACGGCCCGGCCGGCTCAGCGATCGCAGCGCCGGCGGCCGTGCCGGCTGTCGCCCCCGCGGCGCCAGTAGCGCCCCCGAAGCCGGCGGCCCCGCCGCCACCAGCAGGTCCGTCGGATGCGAACGACCGGCGGCCGCGCCGGAACCGAGGGAGGGTAGGCCAATGAAGATTCGCGAACGTCGCATGGCCTGGCTCGTCGGCGGACTGGTCGGAGTGATGATCCTCTATGCTATCCTCAGCACCGTGCTGTTGGTCCCGTTGAGCAGGTCCGGCGCAGAGTTGGCGGACAGCCTCAAGAAGTACAATCAGTTCCACAGCGATACCGTCAAGCGCGCCGACTATCAGCGTCGTCTAAATGCTTTGGCCGCCCAGGTTTATGACAAGAACCCCGACACGGCCTCCCGGCAGCTTCGCGTTCGCCTGCTGGAGATGGCCAGGGCCAGTCACCTTGATGAAAGCGAGCTGCTGCTTCAGCAAATCGAAGCGATTTCTGAAAAGCTGAACAACATAGAGCTTCTCAACGAGGTCGGCTGGAACGTCACGTGCGTCGGCGGCCTGAAGGAATTGACGGACTTCCTGTACCTGATCAAGAACGAGCCGCATCCGGTCCGAGTGGATAAGCTGTTCATCCAGCCGCGCGAAGGCCGGACCGTTAAGGCGAGCTTTCTGTGCACCACGCTGGTGCTTTCCCCCATGATAGGTCATGACAAGGCAGCCAATCGCGACTTTACGATTTGGACGCCCCCGGCCCCGGCCAATGCGACCACCCAGCCGGCGGCGGTCCTTCTGGCCGCGGCCGACAGGATACGCTATAACGGCATTGCCGAGCGCGACTTATTCAGCCCCTACGTGCCGCGTCCACCCTCGCCGGTTGAGGTGGCCGCCCCGCCGCCGGCACCGACCCCGCCCTCGCCGCCCGGCGGCCCGGACTACAATCGATACCGCTTGGCGGGCCTGAGCGAGTTTGGCACCGAGGGCGAACTGCCGGTGCTTCTGGTCGACCAGACCAACCAGAAGGGTCAGCAGTACGGAGTGGGCCAGTCGGTCCTGGACCTGAAGATTGCGCTGGTTGATTACCGCCCGCTACCCTCGCAGGATCAGCCGGAAATCCTGAGCCCCAGCCGGCTCATTTTGCAGTCGGGACAGGGCGATTACTGGGCGGTGGAACTGGGCCAGTCGCTCTCCCAGAAACGCCGGCTGAATAATGACGATTTGCCTTTGGAGCTGCAAACTTCCCCCGCCACTGCCCCAGCGGCGGCGCCCGGCTTAGTCACGCCAGCACAACCCGCTGCGGATACTGGAGATACAACCGCCACCGGCACCCCCCACTCACCTGCCGAACAATCCGAAAAGCCTGCCAAAGAAAGCGGAACCTTGCCGCACGACGAGAGTTAAATGAATAGCGGTCTAGGCCGCCTTGCCGAAAAAGAAGGATATAAGCTGCGGTGCCACAAAGCCATACTATCGGCGGGATCAGGTGTGCGCGGCGCACACGTGGAACTGGGAAAGATGGTGAAGCTGCGCAAGCGGATCGACTCCACAAGCGTGCGGGGCGATTGCTAATGGCAGCTTTCTGCCGGTAGCGATGCGAGAGATGTCAAATGAAGCCGACGACTGATGCATCGGTCGTCGACTTGTCGGTCGGAGGAAAAAGAATGCGTACGACAATCGCCTTGGTTCTTGCAACGCTGCTGGCCCTCTCGCTGCTGGGCCAATCGGGTCAATCCGCCGGTGCGACATCCACCGGGCAGCCGCAGCCCGCGGCTGCGCCTAATGGCGCCGTCCAACCGGCTCCGACGCATGCGCCGGATGCCCCGCCGGCGGCCGCCGCGACGACACCTCCAACGCCGACCGCTTCTCCGGCCGCCGTCTCCCCAGCGGCTGCACCGGCGGCCGCACCGGCGGCTGCCGCACCTGCCGCGCCTGCACCTTCCAATCCCGCGACCGCCGTCGCTTCGCCCGCCCCGGCCAGACCTGTTCCGACCGCCGCTGCCGCCAGTCGGGCGGCGCTGGGAAAGAATGAAATCCGGCTACAGTACGACGGGGCGCCGATCACCGCCGTGGTCAAAGCCTTCAGCGCCAAGCTGGGAAGGCCCATCATGGGCCCCGTCGACGTAGAGGGACAGGTTACCTTCTTCGACAGCCGCCCATACTCCCCCGAAGAGGCCTTCGACACGATCAACATCGTCCTGGCCATGCGGGGCTTTCGCATGATGGATGATGGCCGCTTCCTGCGGCTGGTTCCGCTGGCGGATCTGGGAAGCCAGCCCGTGCCGATCGTGTCCGGCCTGGACAACACCAAACAGATGCGGAACGCTGAATTGGTGACGGTTCTTCTGCCCCTCAAGTACCTCCAGCCCAGTGAAGCCCAGCAACTGGCCGTGCCCATGGCCCATGCCTACGGCAAGGTGGCGGCCCTGGCCAAGAGCAAAGGGCTTCTGATCACCGATGAGGTGGCGACGATCCAGCGCATCGGCAAAATGCTGGAGCTGCTGGACACGGGGGATATCGCCCAGGACGTGCAGGTCCGGGCGGTCGAGCTGAAGCACGCCGCGGCCCGCGATGTGGCCCGCGTGATCACCGAGCTATGGGGCCGCGGCCGCGCGCCCCAGCAGCCCAACCCGCCACAGCCGCAGCCGCCGCAGGCCGCCGCGCAGCAGACCGAGACCATCCGGGTCACCTACGACGACCGCACCAATATCGTCGTTCTCATGGGCGAGTCGGGAGCGCTCTTGATGGCGACCGAAATGATCGGCCGGCTGGACCGAGACCAGGGCGCCTTGAGCGGCGACACGCGCGTATTTCAACTCACCACCGCCCGCGCGGAGGACTTGGCCCGCACGCTCCAGGAGACGGTGCAGAATCAACAGCCCCCGCAGGGCCCCGGCGGCCGCGACATGGCGACGCGCATCGTGGCCGACCCCACAGGCAACCGCCTGGTGGTCAGCGCGCCGGTCGACCAGATGGCCAAGATCGAGGCCCTGATCGAGAAGCTGGACAGCGGCAAAGAGACCGAGGTGGCCGGCGTGCGGACCTTCCGCATGAAGGTGGCGGATGCCCGGCAACTGGTTTCGGTAATCCACGATGCCACCAATCACCCCAACACGCGCGGCACGCCGCAGGTGCCCCTGACCGTCTCGGCCGAGGCGCGCAGCAACACGCTGATCGTCGCCGGCTCCGCCGCGGACATCAAGACCGCCGCCGCGCTGGTGGAGGAACTGGACCAGGTGCGGCCCGAGCAGGCGCTGGAGGTTCGCGTCATCCACGTGGAGACCTCCGACATCCGCCCGCTCGCCCAGAGCCTTATCAACGTGCTGAACAAGGAAGGCACGGGTCCGGGCGGCCCCAACATCCGCATCGAGTCGGACCGCTCCAGCAACAATCTCATCGTGGCCGCCCCCCCGGCCGAATGGCCGCGGATCGAGACGATACTCAAGGACATCAAGCAGGCCACTGTCGAGCAGACCGCCGGCATCACGCGGCTGCTGCCGCTGAAACACGCCTCGGCCCGCGACATGGCCAAGGCGCTGGACCCGGTCTTCTCGCGGCGCGACCGCGCCGGCAACAATCGGGCGGATATCGCCCTGCCGGTGGTCATTTCCGCCAGCGAGCAGGCCAACGCCCTGCTGATCTCGGCATCCAAGGATGACCTCGATCGGATCACCCAATTGGTCACCGAGATGGACGTCGAGGGCCAGAGCGAAGCAGTTCGCATCACGACCATCGAAATGACGGCCGCCGATGCGCAGAAGGTCGCCGAGACGCTCCGCGCCATGCTGCCCAAGGCTGCAAACGGCACAGAGAGCGACGTGGCCATCACCGCCGACGCCCAGACCAACGCGGTGCTCATCCGTGCGCCGGAAAACCAGCGCAAGATGCTGGAAGAGATGATTTCCCACCTCGACAAACCCATCGCCCAGACGGCCCGCCAGACGCTGGTGCACCCGCTGGCGAATGCCTCGGCGACCGCCGTCTCGGCAGTGCTGACGCAGCTTTACCCCACGCCGAGCTCTTCGGCCGGCGGCCCTTCCTCCGGCGGCCCACGGCCGGGCAGCAGCGGCGAGGCCGGCATTTCGGAGCGGATCGTGATTACCGCCGCCCCCGGCGACAAGGCCCTGGTCATTGATGCCCCGCGGCAGAAGATCGATCGGATCGTGCAACTGGCCGACAGCCTGGATTCCGAAGGCGAGGTGGCCGGCCGGCTGACGCCGCGCAGCTACATCCTGACCAACGCCAACGCGCGCGACCTGGCCCAGTCGCTGAGCAAACTGTTCGCCGAGCGGCGCACGCGCCAGGACCAGAACGACAAGGGCAACTTGGAGCCCGAGCCGCGCTTCGAGGCCGAAGAGGCCTCCAACCTGCTGCTCGTGGCGGCCACCTCCACGCAGTACGAGATCATCGACAAGCTCATCCAGCAGTTGGAGACGGACTCGGTCGATCGCCAGGTGCAGGTGCGGCTGTTCGCGCTGAAGCAGGCCCGCGCTGCCGACATCGAGCCCACCGTCGAGGCCGCCCTGAGCACCCGCGCCGGCCTGGGCACCCAGGACGCGCGCCAGGGCGCTCGCCCCGGGCGGATCAGCGTGAGCACCGATGAACGGACCAATGTGCTGATCGTCACGGCCCCCAGTTCGCTGATGAAAGAGGCCGAGACGCTGATCACCCGCCTGGACACTGCCGACGGCACCGAGAGCGCGGTAACGACCGAGGTCGTCACGCTGGCCCACGCCGACGCCGAAGAAATGGCCACCGCGCTCAACGCCGCGCTGGCGGGCCAGGAGATTCCCGGCCGTGGCGGCCAACAGCCCCAGGGCGGCGGCAGGACGGCCCCCGCCCTCAAGGGCCGCAACGTGCGCGTGGTTCCCAACGCCGGGGCCCGCAGCGTGCTGCTGACGGGCACTCCGTCGGATATCGCGGTCGCCAAGAGCCTCGTGGCGCTGCTCGATGAGCGCGATGGCGGCGCCAAGCCCGAAACCAAGGTTTACAAGCTGGCCCATGCCAAGGCGGACTCGGTTCGCCAGGTGCTCCAGGACACGCTGTCCACCAGCCAGCAGGCCGGCGGCCCCTCGCGGCCCGGGCGCTCGGGCCAGGCCGAGACGCCGGTGAAGGTCTCCGCCGATCCGACGGTCAACGCCGTGGTGGTCTATGCCACCTCTGATGTTCATGCCCAGGTGGCCGCGCTGCTGGAGCAGTTGGATTCCGCCGAGGCGGCCGACTCCGCCATGCGCATCGAAGTGGTGCCCATGATGCACGGCAAGGCCTCGGCCATGGCCGATGCGCTCAATGCGGCCCGCGGCGTCGATCCGCAACACCGCACGCCGGGCAGTCTTTCCCCCGCCTCCGCCGTCGATCCGGGCAATTGCCTGGTGATCACCGGCCGGCCCGAAGAGCTGGCGGCCATGAAGGTCCTGGTCAAGCAGCTTGATGATGCCGGCACGAAGCTCACCGGCGAGGTGAAGTTCTTCCCGCTCCAACACGCCCAGGCCAAGGACCTGGTGGATGTCCTCCAATCGATGCTGGGGGCCAGTGAGACCTCCGGCTCTTCGCCGCGCGGCCAGCGCCGCCAGGGATCGCCGGAATCGACGGAGACGGTCGTGCGCATCGCCGCGGCCGATGCGACCAACAGCCTGATCGTCCAGGGGCCGCCGGACAAACTGGCCCTGGCCGAGCAGATGATTGGCCAGCTCGACGTGGTCCAGGCCGCCCAGCGGACAGTGACGGAGATCGTCCGCCTGACCAATGCCCAGGCCTCCAGCCTGGCCGAGGCGGTTAACGGAATGCTTGGCGGCAGCCAGCAGGGATCCTCCGGCCCCAACCGCCAAGGCGCTCCGCAAGGCGGCCAGCAAAGCGGTTTGAGCGAGACGGAAACGGTCACCGTGACGCCGGAAACGAACTCCAACAGCGTGCTGGTCCGCGGGCCGGCCACGCGCGTCAGCGAGGTGGTGGCGACGATCCGCCAGCTTGACGGCACCGGCACGAGCAACCTGCCGCAGATGCGAACGTACAAGCTGGCCAACAATGATGCGAAGGAAGTGTCCGATTCGCTGGGCCAGTTGTTCCGTGACATGATCAAGCAGATACCCGCCTCCGGCGGCCCGGGCCACGGGAGCGGATCTTCTTCTTCGGCCACTACGCCGTTCTCCATCGGCGTGGACATTCCGACCAACACGCTGGTCGTTTCCACGACGCCGGCGTATTTCTCCATGTTCGAGCAGTTGCTCAACCAGATCGAGCACACCGAGGTGCCGCTGCGCGAGGTGTACTACGTGCCGCTGATCAACGCCGACGCTTACGAGCTGTCCAAGAAGCTCGACAGCCTCTTCGGCGGCCGCAAAGGCCCCGATGCCCCGAGCATCGAAACCGACAGCTACGCCAATGCCCTGACGATCATCGCCAAAGAGATGGACTACCGGCGAATGCTGCCGCTAATCGAGAAGATCGACAAGATGCCCACCCGCAAGGTGCAGGTCATTCCGGTGACCAACATGCGGGCTGAGAAACTGGCCGAGCTGTTGGCCCATATGTATCCGCAGCTTTCGGACAATCAGTTGCGCGTGGTGGAGACGTTGCCCGGGCGCGGCGAATCCGCTGAGCCGGCGCTGCCGCCGGCTCAGCCGGTCGAGACGCCGGCTGCTCCGCCCGCCGCACCGACCACGGTGAGCCCCGCCCGCGCTGGGCCCGCCAGCGCACCGACAGCCGCCCCGGCCATTCTGCGGGCCGATGAGACGCGCGGGCAGGTTCCCCCGCCGGCTGCCTCAGCGCCGGCCACGGCGCCGGCCGCCGCGGTCACGCCGCCGGTGCTGGTGGCCGTGGACAAGCGGGCCAACACCCTGATCGTCTCGGGGACGCAGCAGGAAATCGATGCCATCAAGGAACTGGCCACGCAGTTGTCGCGCGGCGAAGAGTCGGCCGACACCGAGATCCGCTGGTTCCCTCTGCAGCATGCCGATCCGCAGGCCGTGGCGGCCACGCTGGAGAAGCTGTTTAACCCGCAGCAGGCAGCCGCCGCGGCCGCCGCCGCCGTCGCCGCCGCCCAGGCCCCCAAGGGCAAGGACGAGAAGGACAAGGGCCAGCAGCCTTCGCAGCCGGCCCCCCCGCCGGCCCCGGCGGCGCCCGCCAAGATCATCGTCGTGCCCGAGATGCGAACGCGGAACCTGATCGTCAAGGCCAAGGCCGCCGACTTCGACCTCATTGAGCCGACCATCAAGCGGCTCGACCAGATGACGGGCGGGGCGGAAACGGAAGTGCATACGTTCCCCCTGGTCAACACCGAGGCCACGGAAGTGGCCGCCAACCTGCGCGAGCTGTTTCGCCTGTCCAGCCAGGGCGGCAATGCGATCGCGATCAACCCGCAGCAGCTGCGGGCCGAGGACCTCAAGGCGATCCTGCCCCTCTTTGACGCCAGCGGCAACCCCCTGCCGGCCGATTCGCTCAGCACCACGGTCGTCACGGCCAACCGCGCCACCAACAGCGTGGTCGTCTCCGGGCCGCGGCAAATCATGAGCGTGGTGGCCGATGTGATCAAGGAACTGGACCAGTCCGTGGGCAAGAGCACCCGGCCGGTGATCCGCATGTATCCCACCACCGTGGATGATGTGGCGGGCCTGGCCGCCACGCTGAGTCGGACGTTCGCCGGCGTCGACCTGATGCAGCCGGGGCGAATTCCCACGTTGCCGGTGGGCCGGCAGGAAACGCCGGTGGTAGTCACGGCCGATGAGGCCGCCAGGCTGCTGATCGTCTCGGCCTCCGCCGAGCAGCACGAGATGATCGACAAGATTATCAAGCAGGTCCAGTCCGCCCAGACTGACGGCGGCGGCACGACCAAGGTCATCCAGCTTCACAATGGCAAGGCCGTCGAGGTCGCCAAGACGCTGACCGTGATCGCGGACACCAAACGAACCGCCACGCCCAGCGTGCACGGCGGTGCGGCCGGGCCGGCCGTGACAGTGGCTGCGGAAGTCAACAGCAACTCGATCATCCTGTCGGGCCCGGCGGCGGCGGTAGAGAAGTTCGCCGGCATGATCGACCAGCTCGAGAAGGCCAACACGCAGACCGCCGAAGGCACATTCATCCTGCCCCTGGAGCGGGCCAAGGCCGCGCAGGTGGCCGAGATGGTGCTCGACCTGCACCGCCAGCAACTCGCCGCCGCCCAGCGCACGCAGCGCGAGGTGCCGCCGCTGGCCGTCACGCCGGATGATCGCAGCAACACGCTGGTGCTGATCTGCTCCCCGGAACGCTTCAAGGAAGTGGCCACGTGGGTGAACCAGGTCGAGCAGATGAACCCCAAGCAGGGCACCCCTCGGATTATCCAGTTGGAAAATGTCGATCCCAACGAGCTGGAAGGCGCGCTGCGCAAGCTGTACGGCAGCAGCAGCGGCGCCGGCGCGCCCGGGGGTGAGCGGCGCGGTGGCGAACGGCGCGGCGGCGAGACATCCGGGGCTGGCGCCCTGCCCTTCACGGTGTCCGTCCTGCCGGCCCAGCGGCAGTTGCTGGTTGATGCCTCCCAGGAGGACCTCAAGGTCATCCAGGACCTGGTGAAGGCCCTGGAAGGCGCGGCCAAGACGCAGAAGCCCGAGATCCGGCTGTTCGAACTGAAGAACGCCGACAGCACCCGCACCGCCGACTCGCTGCGGCAGATCTTCACCAATATCAAGCGGCCGAATTTCGCCGAAGACAACGTCACGATCACGGCCCTGCCCAAGACCAAGGCCGTGATGGTGGCCGCCGTGGCCGAGAAGATGGCCGATGCCGAGCGGCTGATCAAGGAACTGGACACGCCGACGATTTCCCCGGCCATGGACTTCCGCGTCTGGCCGCTGCAGTACACCTCGCCGGCCAACGCCTCCTCGCTGCTCAACAAGATGCTCGATGAGTACCGCAAGCAGCACCCCGATGAGCCCATCAGCGTGGTGGTCGACGAGCGGACGCGCTCGCTGATCGTCAGCGCGCAGACCTCGATGTTCGAGCAGATCGACAAGCTCATTGCGCGGATCGACGAGCGCCCGAAATTCGGCGATGGCGAAGTGCTGATCGTGCCGCTGATGCGGGCCGACGCCCCCACGCTGGCCGCCGTGCTCAACGAGATGCTCCAGCCCAGCAAGACCGGCCAGGTGACCGATGAGGCGCGGGCCTTGCAGGAGCAGGTCAAGCTGCTGCACGTGCGGACGTTGAATGGCGAGGCGCTTCCGGAACTGGACTTGACCAAGCCCATCAAAATCCAGGCCAGCCCCACCCAGAGCGGTCAGCAGGGCAACAACTCGCTGGTCATCACCTCGACGCCCGAGAACAACAAGGCCCTGGCCGCGGTGGTCAAGCTGATGGACGCGGTGCCGGTGACCGAGGCCATCAAGGTGCGGCTGATCGTGCTGCGCAACGGCGATGCCGAGGCCGTCAAGAAAGTGCTCGACGACGCCTTCTCCCAGGGCGCCAAGCAACTGGCCGGGCGGCCGAACACGACTCTCGCCGGCAAGGCCGAGCCCGCCGAGGGCGACGGCAAGGCGCTGGTCAAGCCGCTGACGTGCGCCATCGACGTGCGGACCAACGCCATCGTCCTTTCCGGCGCGCCCGACACGCTGGAATTGGCCGAGCGGCTCGTCCAGGACCTCGACCGCGACAGCGGCAAGTTTGTCACGGAAGTTCGCCTCTTCAAGCTGCAGAACGCCGATGCGGCCCGCCTGGCCCCCATGCTCCAGGCCGTCTTCAGCGAGACCGGCGCGACGGGCAGCGGCCCAGCGGCCACCGGCGCCGAGGGCGTGCGCACGTACGTGACGCGACTGGTGATCAAGCAGCCCAACGGCCAGCTCCTGCCCAGCGAGTATCCCAAGGCCCGCCCGGCCCTGGCGCTGCAGGCGGACAGCGGCACCAATACCCTGATTGTGGCCGCACGCGGCGACGTGATGCCCATCATCGCCGACGTGATCACGTCCATGGACATTCCCGGCGCTGGAACGATGAACACGGTCCGCATCTTCCCGCTGGTCAACGCCGACGCCTCGCGACTGTCCAACGTGATTTCCGGCCTGTACACCGGGCTCAATGCGGCCCTGGTGCGCCTGGAAGACAAGCCGACCGTGCAGGTGGATACGCGAACCAACTCGCTGATCGTCTCGGCCTCGGACAAGACGTTCGCCATGATCACCGCCCTGCTGGAGAAGCTGGATGCCAAGATGGCCGTCGATCTGCACGAGGTGCGGCTGATCTCGGTCGCCAACTCCGACGCCGAAGCCCTGGCCGCCACCATGCAGAAGCTGATGGATGCCCGCGTGCAGCGGCAGAAAGACCTGGGCTCCAAGGATGCCGAGGCCCTGCGCGTGATGGTGCTGGCCGACCCCCGCAGCAACAGCCTGATCGTCGGCGGCTCGGCGGAGAGCTTCGAACTGATCAAGGGCCTCGCCGACCGGCTGGATGTGGCGGCCCCGGCCCTGAGCGGGCAGATCCAGGTCATGCCGCTGGCCAACGCCTCGGCCGGCACGCTGGCCACCACGCTGTCGACCCTCTTCGACCGTCGCTACCAGGCGGTCCAGGGCAAGGGCGGCGATACCCAGCGCCAAAAGCCCGTCATTCTCTCCGACCAGCGGACCAACAGCCTGCTGGTCGCGGCCAACCAGGAAGACAGCCAGATCGTCAAGAGCCTGCTGGAGAAGCTCGACACCAAGCCGACCGATCCGGCCATGGCCCTGGTGGTTATCCCGCTGGAGCACAACGATGCCGGAATCGTGGGCCCGATGATCAAGCGGCTCTTCGACGCCCGCCAGAAGAGCACGCAGGCGCCCGGCCAGCAGCCCTCGCCGCAGGACCAGGTGGATGTCGAGACCGACGCCTTGGCCAATGCGATGATCGTCTCGGCCAGCCGCGAGAACCTGGCGCTCATTCACACCCTGCTGGGCAAGGTGGACGTGGCGCCCCCGGTGGCCAACGGCATTGTCCGCATGTACGCCCTGGAGAACGCCGACGCCGTCCGCATCGCCGGCATGCTCGACAGCCTGGTGAGCAAGGGGCTGTATAAGCCGGGCGTCGGCCTGGCCAACCCGGCCGCCAACAGCGCCGCCGCCGCCCACGAAAAAGTCTCCATCGTGGCCGATGATCGGACCAACGTGCTGGTCATCTCGGCCTCCAAGGAGAACTTCGTGGTCCTGGAGGATGTGATCAAGCGGCTGGACACGCCGGAGGCCAAGGGCCAGATGAGCTCCATCCGCATGTACACCATGCAGCACGCCAATGCCGACCGGCTGGCACCCTCGCTGCAGAAGTTCTTTGACGCCAAGCGCACCGCCGAGATCGCCACGCAGGGCGACAAGCGCACCCCGCCCCTGCAGGTCAACTTCACCGGCGACCCGCGGACCAACACGATTTTGGTCTCCGGCGGCCCCGAGAGCTTCAACGCCGTCGAAGCCATGATCGAAAAACTGGACGCCGAAGATGTGGTGCCCACGGCCATCTTCCGCGTCTTCCGCCTCCAGTATGCCTCGGCCGCCAACATCTCCGACCAGATCCAGAAGCTCTTCGCCGGCCGGCCCAAGGCCCAGGGCAAGGAGCTGGATCCGGTGACCGTGGTGAACGACAAGAAGTCCAACGTCCTGATGGTCGGCGCCACGACCGAAGACATGCAGATGGCCGAGAACCTGATCACCCAACTCGACCAGAAGGTCGACACGGACCAGACGCAGCGGATCTTCCCGATCAAGAAGGCCGACGCCAAGAAGGTCGGCGACACGATCAAGAACCTGTACACGGGCATGGGCGGCATGCAGGACTCCGGCGTGTCCATCAGCGTGGACGACTGGGGCCAGAAGATCGTCGTCTCGGCGCCCCAGGACGAGATGGATCGCATCGCGGGAATCATCAAGACCCTGGATGATGACAAGTCGACCAACGTCACCGAAATCCGCGTCTTCCCCCTGCGCAACGCCGACGCCAACGAACTGGCCGACACGCTGATCAAGACCCTCACCAAGAAGCCCGAATCGCCCGCCTCCCAGCAGGTCGAGCGCCAGACGTTGCTCCAGTTCATTCGCAACATGCCCGGGGGTCAGCGGCTGGTCACGCAGGCGCTCCAGGAAGGCATCCTGATCACCCCCAACCGGCGGGCCAACGCCCTGGTCGTCACCGCCCCGGTGGATGAGCTGGAACTGCTGAAGAACCTGATCGAGGCGCTGGATTCCGTGGCGCCGCGGGCCTCGATTATCAAGTCGTTCGTGCTGGTTAACGCCGACGCCAGTCAGATGGCCCTCACGCTCAAGGACCTCTTCCGCCTCGATAGCGCCGGCTCGACGCGTTCGACCCGCAGCGGCGGCGGCGGCAGTTCCGCCGGCTCCCCCGGCTCCAATGGCGGCTCGGGCGAGATGGTCACCTACACCATGACCAATCTGGCCGGGGAGAAGTCCTCGGCCACCATCGGCACGGCCGCCGATGTCGCGCTGACCATTACCGCCGATCCCCGCACCAACACGCTGCTGGTCGGCGGCACGGATCAGCACGTCAGGCTGGCCTCGCGGGTGATCGAGCAGCTCGATTCTTACCCCGCCCAGGAGCGGATCTGCCGCATCTACCGCCTGCGCAACGTGCAAGCGACGGAAATCGAGACGGCCATGAAGAAGTGGCTCGACGAGGAGCACAAGCGGCTGACCGAGTCGATGGGCACCGACAACTTGGGCGCCGTTCAGCGGCTGCTGGAGCGCGAAGTGTCGGTCGTCGCGGTCACCACCTCCAACGATGTCAGCGGCAGCACCTCCCAGCCCAGCAATCGCCCATCCTATAACTATGGCACCGGCTCCAGCGGCACCGGCCCTTCGGCTCAACTCCAGTCGTCGGGGCAGTCTTCCAATGTGCTGCTGGTCTCCGCCTCCTCGCGCTATTTTGACAACGTCATGGAAATGATCCAGGAGCTCGACGAACCGCCGCCCCAGGTGCTCATCGACGTGCTGATGGCGGAAGTCACCCTGGATGACCAGATGGACCTGGGCGCCGGCTGGCAGTATCAGAACACGTTCCACGCCAACACGTTCAGCGGCGTCTCGGGCACTAACATCAATGGCGTGGGCAGCACGACGGTCGGCGGCGGCGCGACGCCTACGAATGTGCCCAATCCGGCCGCCATCAGCTCGGTGGACAACGGCTTTAACCTTTCGGTCACCGGCGGAAACCTGCAGTTCTTCCTGCGCGCGCTGGAGAGCCAGGGCCGCATGCGGGTGCTGAATCGCCCGCAGATCCTGGCCATCGACAACCAGGTGGCGCGCATCCAATCCGGCCAGCAGGTGCCCATTCCAGAGATCAACTACTACTACGGCACCGCCAACCCGACGACCTCGTACAACTACCGGGACGTGGGCATCATCCTGGAAGTCGTGCCCCGGATCAGCCCCGATGGCTTCGTGCGCATGGATGTGCACCCGGAAATCAGTTCCATCTCGGCCAACGCCACGTCCGCCCAGGCGCCGACCTTCAACAATCGTTCCGCCACGACGACCATCACGGTCAAGGATGGCCATTCCATCGTCGTCGGCGGGCTGATCACCACCTCCGACCAATCGACCGAGTCCAAGGTGCCTGGCCTGGGCGATATTCCCATCCTCGGCTGGCTGTTCAAGAGCGCCACGGTCGCCAAGAACCGCACGGAACTGTTGATCATCCTGACGCCGCGGATCATTCGCACCGTGCCCGAGGCCGATCTGGCCACGGATCAGGAGGCCCGGCGGACCAGAATGCTGGGCGGACAGGGGTGCCAGAGCCTGATGGAGACCCTGTACAATCCCCTGGAAAGCGGCCCCAAGATGCGCCTCGACGGTGTGCACTGGGGCGAGAACCCCAAGAACTGCGATACCCCGCCGCTGAAGCCGGCCCAGGTCCCGGCGACCCAGCCGGCCCGGGATGGCGCGGCCACAGATTCCAGACTTCAGCCGGTGAAAGACCTGAGATGGTAGAGCACCCAGCCGCTTGAGGAGCGACCGCATGATCCGATGGAGTTCTGTATTGCTCATGATCGCCGCAGCGGCGCTGGCCGGATGCGGCAACCTGTCTAGACTCGGCCGCAGCAACGGACCACCCGAGGTGGATCAGGTGGATCGGCTGGATTTGTGGGTGGCCCCAACGGCCGTCCAACTGACCAGCCGGCTGGCCCCCGATGGAATCGAAATACGGCTGTACCTGTTCAGTTCCAGTCCCAGCTCCACGCAGCCGGGCTTGGTCCGCAAGGGCCAGTTCCAGTTCCTGGCCTATGAAGGCCGCGCTGTGGCCGGTACCGAAAAGGAGCCTTTCTTCCAGTGGGAATATTCGGCCGAGCAGATGCGGCCGTACTTTGGTGCCGACAAATACGGCCTGGGCAGCTACCACGCCTCACTGAGCTGGGTGCCCAAGATCCCCAACAGCAACACGGTGACGATCATCGCACAGTACCTCGATCCGCAGGGCCGCGTGGTGGTCTCCGCCCCGGCTGATGTCATGACCCGGTCGAAGTAATCCGCCGGCCGGCTGTGCCTACCAAGGCGTGTGGGCTTGGCGGCGCATCGTTCATAATCTCCTGCCACATATATAGATACCAAACCGCTGTCTTCTGCCGCCCCATCCCACCGGAATTATCCAAGAAAAGTCTTGACAATACGCAAGAATAGGTTATACTACGTTATCCTGGGAGCAGGATACCAAAGTGTGCAGCTACGGCATTACCACCGGGGGTTGATGAGGACCCCAGCGCGGCGAGGGAGTTCGCGCGCGGTGCATTGACAATCAAAGAAAGGATGTACGGTCAGTAGCGCCGAATCGTGCGATTTGTAATTGCTGTGCGAGAAGCGACTTGTATGAGTTCGTTACGAATAAATGAACTGGGGAAATTCCTCAGTTGCCTCGCCGAGTTCCGGGGCGAGATGGATCTGCCCTCGCCTCAAGTCGCAGGCGCGTTACGGATAAATGAACTGGGGAAATTCCTCAGTTGAGTTTCATCCGTCGTGAGTTGCAAGTCGCATAACTTATTTGCTGGCATACTATTGTGCCGGCACCGTCGTCGCCGGTGCGGCCGGCAGGTCGAGTTCCTGGCTATCCCGGATGGTCAGGTCGCCGTACACGATGCGGTAGCCCGAGTGGTCTTCCTGGCACCACCAGGCGACAGGAACGTTGGCCTCGCCGAGGCGCACGCCGCCGCCGACCCAATGCCACTGGCTATCGCCCATCTTGCGGACAAAGCGCAAGCCCAGGCGGGCCTTGTCGAACATCTCCTGCATGGCCCCATCGACAATGTAGCTCTGGTTGAGGGACTGGCCAACGTAGAAGGAATGCGCCCTGCCGGTACGTTTTAATTGTTGCTCGCCAAACGTCTCCAAACCCTGGCGGTCCAGTTTCTGGGGAAACCGGCCATCATTCATGTGGGCCCAGGCCTCCAGCATGGCCAGCAGGTCCTGTTCGGTCGCCGCGCTGATTCGCTCAAAGGACCAAAGGTAACCCGGCGGCAGCCTCAAGGCGAACAGGGAGGCATCCAAGGGACAATCCCACTCAATATGATCGATCGTCACCACCATGGCCGCCGCCGGCGGTGCCGCGCGCGTGGTGATCTGCACTTTCACGGGCAGATTCCGTTGGGGGTCGACCCACATGCGCGTGGTCTGATTCTTGCCCTGGGCCTCAAAGATTTCCGTCGTCCGGCCGTGAACGATTTCCGTGCCGCAGGCTTTGCCGGCCGAGTCGGCCAGGTTGGCCAGGGAGCGAATGGGCTCATCCCAGCCGCCGCCGGGGTGCAGCTCCGTCAGCGTGCCGGTGGCCTTGTTTTCGTTGGTGAGGACAAGTTCCTTGTTCTGGATGAAATCGTAGATAACGGTGTTGCCCTCGGTCAGGCTCGTCTGCCGCACGAGTTGACCGGACTTGGCGAAGCTGACCTGGCACCGGTCGGCGAACTGGCCGCCCTCGTAAACGGCCATTTCGTAACGGATGGTCGAGGCCATTCGGACCTTGCGCATCACCTCGCCGAAAGAGATGGAGGCGATCGCCGCCGACCCGGACAGCAGCCACCACAGCCCTCCCAGGGTGACCGCCAGCACGAGGCCGGCGGCCGCCAGACGGCCTACCCGGCCGGTGGGGAAAATCATCCGCCGGCGGGCCGGTGGGGATGCATCCGGCTGGTGACTGGCCTGGTGCACGGCCCGCATGCGCGCCAGGAGTTGCTCCTTGGCCTCCGGGCGCATGGGGACCTCGGGCAACTGCCGCAAGGCCTGTTCCAAATCAAGCTTATGCTTCGCCATCGTCGTGCTGCCTATTCTGCCAGCAGGTTCTCCAAAAGTCCTCTGGCCTTGCGCGTGGCCCGCATCAGGGTCACTCGGACCGCCACGCGCGATTTGCCCAGAATCCTGGCGGTTTCCTGTGTCGAATAGCCTTCCAAGTATCTCAGCACCATCACTTCGCGCTGGGCCGGCTTGAGTTGCTTCAGCATTGCCAGAAGCGCCGCCGGGTCGATCTCCATGTCTTTGGGCCCATCGCGGCGCTGGTGTTCCCGGCGCCAGACTTCCTGCATCGCCTCCGAATGCCGTTTGGTTTTTTGCAGATAGGAACGCACGGCATTGCGCGCTTCCCCGTACAGCCAGTTCCTCAACTCGACATCATTCCGGCTGGCCAACTGCCCCCAGCGCTGCGCCAAGTTCAGAAAGACCTGGGCGGCGGCATCTTCAGCGGCCGACCGGTTCAGCAGAAGCCGAAAACAGAAGCGATAGATGGCATCGATGTGACGGTGGTAGGCTTCGGCCATTCGATCGCGCGCCGGCGTAGTGTGCTGGGACGGGTTGACGGCTCGTGACACCCCACGCCCTCCGGCTGCCTGCAAAAACCTACGACCGGCATTTGACCGGGTCTGTCTGAGGCGAATCGTCTCACATTACGGGCTCCAAGGTCAAGCATATCTGCCGTTGCGGCGGCGGACCGCCGGCATCCTTTTTTTGTGCGCGCTGGGGGGGAGGCAGCCAGGCGAAGCGATTCCTGGCCGCCATCCCACCATCTACACCCAGTGCCGCACCCATCGAGCACCAGCCGCAGCGTGAAAGAAATCCTGCCGCGCTGGGCCTGTCTTCCCTTGAGTACCTGCTTTCTCACCGCTTTCTCACCCCCTTATGTATGAAAACCCCGCGAGTGTTACAGGAATGATGAACGAACACTGCTTAAGGCAGGCGCACCACGTCCAGCCCGACGCCGCGCCCGGAAACCTGCGTCACCTTCTCGGCCGTGGTGAATCCCGGCAGGAAGATCAGCCCCATGGCCTCCTTGGCGGACATCGTTTGGGCCGCGGCGGCGGTGAGCAGGCTCTTTTCGACCGCCTTTTCCAGGATTCGCTTCGGATCGATGCCGCGGCAGTCCCACTCGCGAAATAGGCACAGCGCGCGGGGGCCAGACGCCGACAGTACCTCACTCCTCCTATCGGGCCGCCGGCCAGCGAGGTTTAGCTTGCTCCAGCCTGCTTGCCCCACCGCAAACGGTGGGCTATCATGCGCCGGGCGTTCGGGATAGTAGATGGGCAACACGCGCGCTGAAAGGGATCGTTTCATGGCACACAGCAAGATGCTGAACGTCGCGCTGATCGGGCAGGGGTTCATGGGCAGGGCGCATTCCAATGCCTGGGGCCAGGTGGGTCGGTTTTTCAATCCCCCGCTGATGCCCGTGCTGCACACCACCTGCGGCCTGGAGGCGGAGCTTTTGGCCTTCGCCGCCCGCTGGGGCTGGCAGCATGCCACCGCCGACTGGAAGGAAGCGATCAGCGATCCCGAGGTGGACCTGGTGGATATCGCCTCGCCCAACAACTGGCACGCCCCCATGGCCCTGGCGGCGTTAGGCGCGGGCAAGGCCGTAGCCTGCGAAAAACCCATCGCGGGTACGCTCACCGAGGCCAGGCAGATGGCCGCCAAGGCCCGCGCCACCAAGCGGCCGACCTTCGTCTGGTACAACTATCGCCGCGCGCCGGCGGCCGCACTGGCGCACCTGCTGGTCAGGCAGGGCCGGCTGGGCGAGATCCGCCATGTCCGCGCCCACTACCTCCAGGACTGGGCCACCGAGAGCGTGCCCTTGGCCTGGCGGTTCCAGAAGGACCAGGCGGGCTCAGGCGCGCATGGCGACCTCAACGCGCATATCGTCGACCTGACGCGCTTCGTCACCGGCCAGGAGATCACCGAGATCTGCGGGGCAATCGCCGAGACGTTCATCAAGGAGCGGGCCCTGCAGGCCGGCGATGTGGCCGGCGGTTTGGGGTCGGGGCTCAAGAAGGGCGCCCGCAAAGGCAAGGTGACCGTGGATGACACGCTGCTCTTCCTGGCGCGCTTCTCCGGCGGGGCTGTGGCCAGCTTCGAGGCGGCCCGCCAGGCCACCGGCAACCAGAACCGCAACGGCTTTGAGATCGATGGCACGAAGGGCTCGGTGCGGTTTGATTTCGAGCGCATGAACGAACTGGAGTTTTACGACGCCACCAGCCCCCGCGAAATCCAGGGCTGGACGAACATCATGTGCACGCACGGCGGCAGCCACCCGTACGTCGATGCCTGGTGGCCCGATGCCCACCTGATCGGCTACGAGCACTGCTTCGCCAACGAGGCCTACGACATCTGCCGCGTGCTGGGCGGCAAGAAGCCCATCGTGCCCCTGCCGGATTTCGAGGATGCCTACCAGACCCAGCGCGTGCTGGAGGCGGCGCTGATCTCGGCGCGGACGAAGAAGTGGGTGCCGCTGGCGAAGGTCAAGTAAGAAACAAGGCTGTAGGCTGTAGACTGTAGGCTGTAGCAACGACCGGAAAAGGCAAGAGCGCCCTTCTGGTAGTTCCTACAGCCTACAGTCTACAGCCTTCTTTTCTGCCGTTACGGAACCAGCGGCCCGAACGTAATCACATATTCCGGTCCCGCCAGTGGCGCCAGATACGGCGTTCCGCTGGAGGGGTTGACGGCATAGGCGCTCTTGTCGTGTGTGGCGCCCTGGCCCCAGAGGAACGAGAACGTGCGGCCGCCGACCGTGTGGGTCTTGAGGCCGTACCACGCCTTGGTCAGCATCGCCTTGACCTGCGGCGTCCGGCAGACCCCGGCCCGCCAGGCGTGACAGTAGCTTCGCAGAATCATGGCCGTGCCGCTGGCCTCCAGGCGCGTGTTGGGGTCATCGACAATGCAGTGCCACAGGCCCGTCGCATCCTGGTAACGGCTCAGTCCGTTGGTGGTCTCCTCGAGGTACTGCACCATCAGCGGGTAATCGGGGTGGTCCTTGGGCAGGTTTTCGATGATGCCCACCAGGCCGATGAGCATCCAGCCGTAGCCGCGGCTCCAGGCCGGAGTGGGCTCGCCGCCGCGCGTGCCCCCGTGGGCCCAGAGCTGCGTGGTCGGCTCAAACAGCGCATCATGGCAGAGCTTCATCATGTCGACCAGCGGCTGGTAGTACTCGTTGGGATCCGGGGCGTGCTTGGCCAGGGCCATGAAATCACCCAGGCCGCTGACCGTTTCGCAGGCGACCGCGGGATTGGTGCGGCGGGTGAACTCCACGCGATCGACGAGCATTGAGGCGGGCCTGAGGCTCTTCATGCATCGCTCGTAGTAGTCCTGGCGGCCGAGCTTCTGGAACTGGTCCACGAGGTGCCCGCCGAAGACCGGCAGCGGCTTGTCACCGTGCGTGCGGACGATGTCATCCAGCATCCACAGCACGAAATCGCGCAGGTCCGGCCGGTTGTACAGCTCGGCGGTCTTCAGGATGCCTTCGAAATGCATGAACGCCACATCATTGCCGATGCGGTACCAGCCGACCAGGCCCGGCACGGTGGTCTGGCGGGCGGTGGAGCTGAGGATCACATCGCGATCCGGGCGGGCGGCGTTGCGCTTCAGGAAGGCGGGGTTCTGCAACTTCACGCCGGCCGCCACCACCTTGTTATAAACCTCGTACATCTCGGGGTCGTTCGCTTTCCAGTTCGTCTCGGCCGGCGGGGTGTGATAGATCACCGTGCCGCCCTGGGCCGCGTAACGGTCCAGATGCTCTTTAAAACCGGCGTACTCCACCACCGGCAGCGATTTATCCACGATGATGACCTTGTACTGAGACAGGTCCCAGGGCAGCTCCTCGGGCAGCCGGTCGTGGTCATCCAGCTCGAGATAGATGCCGCTCTCCAGGAGGTAACTGTAGATCAGGTCGTACACGTGGCCTTCAAACCGGTTGGGTCCGAGCATGAGCACCTCGGCGCGGTCGGTGTTCTTTGAGCCCGGCCGCACCGCCGGCTTTGTGGCCGGCTGGGGCGCTTGGGCCACGGGCATCGGCGCCGGGGCGGCGGGTTTAGCAGCCGGCTGGGCTGCCGCGGCGGCGGTCGGGGTATTTGACCTCGAAGCGCCGGCGGCGCAGGAGATCAAGAGGCCAGAAAAGACGCACAAGCCAATGGTGATTTGCCACAGGTTCAAGGTCTGTCTCCTGAAATCACGGCACCATTTGAGATTCTTACTGACTCGGTCTCTGTCACACAATGAAACGATAGTTGGGTGCCGTGGTTTGCGAAGCGCAGCGCAGCAACCACGCCGACGGCAACCCACGCACCCATCACATAATGTGTGACCGAACACTACGGCACCAGCGGCCCGAAGGTCATCACGTATTCCGGTCCGGCCAGTGGTGTAAGGTACACGGTGCCGCTGGAGGGCTTCTTCCCGTACGCGGATTTGTCGTGCGTGGCGGAGAAACCCCACAGGAAGGAGAACGTCCGCCCGCCGACGCTGTGGGCTTTTAGCCCGTACCACGCCTTGGTGAGCATCTCCTTGACCTGCGGCATCTGGCACACGCCGGCGCGCCAGGCGTGGCAATACGCCCGCAGAATCATGGCCGTGCCGCTGGCCTCCAGGCGCGTGTCGGGGTCATCCACCACGCAATGCCACAGGCCCGTGGCATCTTGCGCCTGGGCCAAGCCCTCGGCGGTCTCTTCCAGGTACTTCACGATGATGGGGTAGCCCGGGTGGTCCTTGGGCAGGTTTTCCAGGGCCTCGATCAGCCCGATCAGCGCCCAGCCCTGGCCACGGCTCCACGGGGGCGTGCGCTCCTGGCCGGTTGCCCCGCCATGCGCCCACAGTTTGGTCTTCTCGTCGAAGAGCACCCCGTGCCCCAGCTTGATCATCTCCACCGCCGGATCGTACAGCTCCGGGTGATTGGCCAGATTCGCCAGCGTGCAGCTATAGCCGAAGCCCTCCATCCGTTCGCAACTGAAGCTGCCGCCTCGCTCCTGGGTTTGCTTGACCCTGTCGCGCAGCCGCTGGACCGTGTTGGCGTCGACGGAGGCCAGAACCCGCTCATAATAGCTCTCGCAACCCAGCGCCTTGAACTGCTTGACCAAATGGGGACCGAACACCGCCGCGTGGCCCTGGTGCTTGGTGTCGATTTCCTGCAGCAGGTCCAGGACGAACTGCCGGATCTCGGGCCGGTTGTACAAGGCGGCCGTCTTCAGCAGGCCCTCGAAATGCATGTACGCCACATCGTTGCCGATCAGGTACCAGCTTATGGAACCGGGTACCGCCATCTGCTTGGCGGTGGAGGCCAGGATGACCTGGCGGTCGGGGCGGGCGGCGTTGCGCTTCAAAAAGGCCGGATGCTGCAGCCGCACGCCGCGGCCCAGGACCGCATCATAGACCTCGTACAGCTCGGGATCGTTCGTATCCCAGTTCACCTTCTCGGGCTGCTTGATGGTGATCACCATGCCGCCCCTGTCCACGAACTTCTGAAGGTGCTCCTTGGCGGTGGCGGCGCTCATGAAGGGCGCATGGGCATCGGCGACGATCACCTTATATTGCGACAGGTCCCAGGGCAGCTCTTCCGGCAGGCGGTCATCATCCTCGAGCTGCATGTACACGCCGCTCTCGACGAGGTAACTGTAGACCAGGTCATAAAGCTCGAAGTTGGGGTTCATCGGGCCCATGAAAAGCACTTCGGGCTTATCCGCCAGACTCGGCTGCGTGGCGGGGATCTTTGTTTCGCCGCCGGGGGCGACCGCGATGGTCACCAGCGAGATATGGGCAGGTTTGCTGGCGGCTGGCACCGAGGCGGCGGCGGAAGCGGGCTCGGCCGCCAAGGCGGTTCGAACAGTCCACCCGATCAGAAGAACCAGGCAAAAAGCGGCAAGTTTCATGAGCGGCTCACTTTTCTAAAGACCCATAAAATAGCATGCAGCAACCGGTAAGGAACCGGTGAGAGAAGGCTTGTCTTGTGCTCACACATCGGTGTGACCTCACCGGATAGTGTCTCATAGCGCGGGCGATGTCAATCAAAAACGTGGCCTTGCAGGATCTCCTCCCGCGCGCCACACTACCCTTTGCTTCAGGAAAGGCCAACCCATGGACTTCGGCGGCAAAGTGGCAATCGTGACCGGCGGCGGCGGCGGCATCGGCCTGGCGACGGTCGAGGCTTTTTTGGCAACCGGCGCATCCGTCGTCCTGGCGGAGATGGATGTAGAGGCCGGCCCCTGGGCGCTGGCCCGGCTGGGCCAGCCGGCGCGAACGCTGTTCGTGCAAACCGATGTGGCGGAGGAAGCCGCCGTCGGGGCGATGATCGAGCAGGCGCTGGGCCGGTTCGGCCGGATCGACTACCTGGTCAACAACGCCGGCATCAGCCGCAATCGCGCGTTGGCGCAGCTCTCCCTGGCCGACTGGCATCGCGTGCTGGGCACCAACCTCACCGGCGCGATGCTGTGCGCTAAGTATGCCGCCGAGCATCTCAAAGCCGCCCATGGGGCTATCGTGAATATCGCCTCGACGCGCGCGCTCATGTCCGAGCCGAATACCGAGGCCTACTCCGCCAGCAAAGGCGGCCTGGTGGCCCTGACCCATGCCCTGGCGGTGAGCCTGGGGCCGGCGGTGCGGGCCAATTGCATCAGCCCCGGCTGGATCGTCACGCACGGCTATCACCATCCGCCCGAGCGGCCGCGGGCAAAACTCTCCGAGGCCGACAACGCCCAGCACCCCGCCGGCAGGGCCGGCCAGCCGCCAGATGTGGCCTCGATGGTCTTGTACCTCTGCTCGGACGCTGCGGGTTTTATCACGGGGCAGAACTTCGTCGTCGATGGGGGGATGACCAAGAAAATGATCTACGTGGAGTGAGGTCTCTCTTAGACTAGAAGAGAACACGAAGACCACAAAGACCACGAAGAGCACGAAGAAAGGCAAGAAAGGGTAACGGCAACAGCAAAACACTCTTGGCTGGTGCCTATTTGCTCGCTCTGTTTCTTCCTTTGTGTCCTTCGTGATCTTTGTGGTCTTTGTGTCCTCTTTATCGCGAGTATGACCTACTTCGACGGCTGGGCCGGCTGCGATTGCGCCCGCCCGCCCAGCAAGCCGCCCAGGCCGTGTTGAAGCTCTTTCACGCCGCTTTGCCCGGCCGGCTGACTGCCGGCGGGGCCGAAGAGTTGCTGCACCTGGGAGGCTTGTGAGACGAGCTGACTGGTGTTTCCGCCCAAGGCGCCGGCGGCGCCGGCCACCTGGTCTTTCAGGTTGGCCACGGCGTCCATGGGCACGCCGGCTTTCTCGGCCTGCTGGGCCACACCGGCCAGAATGGCCGTAAAAATCTTCGCCGTCAGCTCAGGCACGGTCACGCCGCCGCCATCGCCGCTGCTGATGTTCTGGAGGTGGATCTCCGGCACGGGAATCGGAATGGCCGGGCCGCCCATCACATAGAACTTGGCATTGACGTTGCGGATCACCAGATCGTTCACCTTCACCTTCTTGCCGGGCTTCTGGGCCGGCTGTTGCGCTGCCGGTTGGGCCGGTTGCTGCGGGGCCGGCTGGCCGCCCTGGGCCTGCGGCGCGGGGGCATAGCCGCCGAGCTTCTGGACGTGATCCATCACCACCTGGACGTTGGAACCGCTAAGGGTCTTGTCGATGATCACGTCCAGGCCATCCAAGTTGAAGGAATCCACGACCACCGTATCCGAGAGGACCGTCTTGGGCTCCAGCTTCAAGTTGAACTTGCCCGAGTGCATCAGGAAGTCGCCCTTGTAGCCGGCGGGGTTGGCAATCTGCAGGCCATTCATGTCGAACTTGCCGCCGAAGATGCTCAGGTCGACCGTGTTGACCGTTGTGGGCACGCCCAGGGCGTAGCTGCCGCCTTGCTCGATGCCGGCCTTGGCGATGTGATTGATCATCACGAAGGTCAGCACCACGGCGATAATCACCAGGGCGATGAGACCCAGGACGATGCGTAATACCCATTTCTTCACCGAGATTCTCCTTACGGGGGTGTGACTCCATTATTATAGCCTGACCCGCATTTACGCAAGGGCGCTACCCTTGGCGCTCCCGCGCTCGGTGCAATTCTCCCAGGCAGCCTCTCCGAGGTTCGCGGCCGCATTTTGCGCGCTGGCTTGACAGCCAGCCGGCCGCTCGCTAGAGTCTCCAGCGATTCGTCGCACGCCGACCCGGCCTCATGGCCGGTCAGGGGAAAAGGTGGTATCTGGCGTGGGACAGGGCGGCGGTGGGAGCCGCGCCCGGCAGCACATCCATCAATGGATTGACGGGTCGCTTGTGCGCGCGTGTCGTGTTGCCCAAGGGTGTCGACCCCTCGCGCAGGGGGGCGACACGAGTGAACGAAAAACAACGGTCCGCCGCGGCGGGCCTCACGAAAGGCAAGTGCGTTGTGAGCAGCGTGGACGCCGGCCTTTGGCAGCGAATTATCGAGCACGTGGTGGCCCATGCGGGAAATCTGATCCGCCCGTGGTTCGATCAACTGGACCCGATCTCGATGGAGCATGGGCTGCTCGAGATCCAGGCCCCCGGCCCAGCGCAGCAGCGCTATCTCCATCAGCATGCGCTGCGCCTGTTCACCGAAGCCGCACAGGCGGCCACCGGAAGACTCGTGGGCGTGTGTTTCCTGCTGCCCCCTGCCGCCGAGGCGCCCGCCGTTCCTGCCGGCACGCCGGCGAAGTTGACCGCCCCTGGCCAGGACGAATCGCCCGCCGGCCCGCAGGAAGACCCGCTCAACCCCGAGTACACCTTCGAGAACCTCGTTACCGGCCCGTGCAATCGCCTGGCCCACGCCGCCTGCGTGGCGGTGTGCGAGACCCCCGGCAAGACCTATAACCCGCTGTTCATTCACGGCGATGTCGGCCTGGGCAAGACGCACCTGCTGCACGCCATCTGCCACGAAATGGCCGGCAAAAGCGCCAACGGCGGCGGCTACTGCATGCTGAGCTGCGAGATGTTCGTCAACCACTTCATCGAGGCCGTGGAGCACGGCCAGCTGCACGATTTCCGCTACCGCTACCGCCACGCCGACGTGCTGATTATCGATGATGTTCAGTTCCTCTCCGGCCGCGAGCAGACGCAGGAGGAGTTTTTCCACACCTTCAACGCGCTCTACCAGACGCAAAAGCAGATCATTCTCTCCTCCGACCGCGGCCCGGGGGAAATCGAGCACCTCGAGGACCGGCTCGTCAGCCGCTTTAGTTGGGGCCTGGTGGCCCGCGTCGACAAGCCCGGGTACGAGACGCGCGTGGCCATCGTCCGCAAGAAGGCCCGCCTGCGCAGCATGGAGCTCGGCGAGGATGTCGTCTGCCTGATCGCCGCCTGCGTCGACTCCAACCCGCGCGAGCTGGAAGGCGCTATCGCCAAGCTGGCCCTGCTGGCCAAGGCGTACGGCCGGTCGATCGACCTGTCGCTGGCCCAGGAAGCACTGGGGGCCGATGGCGCGCCCACGAAGCGCGAGATCACCATCCAGCAGATCCTCGAGGCCGTCACCCACCGCTTCAACGTGCGCCTGGCCGACCTCCAGAGCCACAAGCGCCACAAGAGCATCGCTTTTCCCCGCCAGGTGTGCATGTACCTGGCCCGTCAGCTCACCCGCCACAGCCTGGAGGAAGTCGGCGGCTACTTCGGCGGCCGCGACCACTCCACCGTTTTGCACGCCAATCGCACCGTGCAGTCGCTGCGCCAGAACGATGGGCAGGTCAACGCCCTGCTGGAGCAAATGACGAAAGAACTTCAGCGCAACGGCTAAATCGCCGATGAGCCTCTCGACGACCGGCAGGACTAACTGCCCTGTGCGGCTGCGCCCACGGCGCCTGTCCAATTCCATAATCCAGTGGAAGACAGGCCGGCTGGGCCGCGACGGGCCAATCTGCCTTCTGGCCTCAAAAGGAGCGCTCATGGATGTGTCCATAAAGCATGAAGGCGACTCGCTTTACATCATCACGTGCCCGTCGCGCATGGAATGGAACGCCCGCACCGATCTGGTCGAGTCGCTGAAGACCGCCGCCGGCGGACAGCCGCCGCGGGGCGTCATCGTGGACCTGGTCGACGTGAGCTACATCAACTCGGCGGGACTGGGGGCGATTTTCGCCCTGCGCAAATACGTGGAGCAAGCCGGCGGCGCCACCGCGGTGGCCCGGCCCAACGTGACCATCGCCCGGCTGCTGCGGACGGTGAACCTGGCGGCGCTTATGCCGGTTGCCGACAGCCTGGAACAGGCCCGCGCCTCCCTGCCCGCCACCACACCTATTGTTTGAAGTGCGGAGGTTTTTGCCATGACAACGGCGACGATTTTTGACATCGAAGAACTCGTCAACGCCGATAGCGACCCCGTCCTGGTTTGGGAAGCCATCGTCAAGGCCGCCGCCCTGGGCCGCGTCAGCGACATTCACGTCATGTCCCAGGCCGAGGGCATTGAGCTGTCCTTCCGGCTCGACGGCGACATGAACCACCAGGGCGTCATGCCCACCGACCTGGGCCGCCGGCTCATCAGCCATGTGAAGACCGCCGCCGGCATCGACCTGGGCGAACACCGCCGGCCCACCGAGGGCCGCATGAAGCTCGCCATCGATGACCGCAACATCGACCTGCGCATCAGCGCCATTCCCACCATTCACGGCCAGGACCTGGTGGTGCGCATCTTCGACCGCACCGTCAGCCTAATGGAGATGGTCGACCTGGGCCTGATGGGGCGCCAGATGGATTACATCAACGACATGATCCAGCGGCCCCACGGGCTGATCCTGGTCTCCGGCCCCACCGGCAGCGGCAAGACCACCACGCTGTACGCCATGCTGCGCCAGCTCACGGGCGACCGGCGCAAGATCATCACCATCGAAAACCCCGTCGAGTACGACCTCGATGGCGTGAACCAGACGCAGGTGAACCCGCGGATCGGCGTGACCTTCGCCATCATGCTGCGCGCCATCCTGCGCCAGGATCCCGACATCATCATGGTCGGCGAGATCCGCGATGAGGAGACGGCCATCACCGCCGTGCGCGCCGCCAACACCGGCCACCTGGTGCTGGCCACCACGCACGCCACCCGGGCCAGCCGCGCGGTGGAGACCATGCTCTCCCTCGGCGTGCACCCGTACTTCCTGGCCGTGTCGCTGCGCGGGGTGATCGCCCAGGTGCTGGTCAAGCGCATCTGCCCCAATTGCAAGACCGCGTTGCCCGAGACGGCCGACATGATCGTCGATGAGCGCATCCGCCCGCACCTGCACGCGGATGGCCCCCCCTGCCTCTACCAGGGCGCCGGCTGCCCGGAATGCTTCAACACCGGCTATCACGGCCGCATGGGCCTCTTCGAACTGTTCCTGCCCAACGACCAAGCCAAGGACCTCATCCTCCGCCGCGCCAGCGCCAGCGAGCTGGAAAAGGCCATGGTCCAGACCAATACGCTGACGCTCGAAGAGGCCGGCAAACTGGCCGCCTTGAACGGCCAGACGACGATGGAAGAGATGGTCAACATCCTGCCGTCGCTCTAGGTGATGGACTGCATCCGCTTGCGGAAAAAGGCTTTGCGTGCGAGGAGAGAAGGCCAGGCCCTGGACCGGCAAGATGAAGTCAACTGAGGAATTTCCGCAGTTGGGTCCGGGGCGGTGGAACTTCCTCGCTCGTTGGCCACAATCAAGCCAACTGAGGAATTTCCTCAGTTGAATTCGGCCTTTGTTAGCGGATTGCCAATTCCTTTCGCCCATCGTACTGAGGGGGTAGACTCCTCCCTCGCCCGACAACACTTGATGATGACCAACTGCGGAATTTCCGTAGTTGATAGCATGCGATTTGTTTGGCAATTATGAGCATAACTCCAGCTTGTAAATAATTTAATGAAAACTCAGCCTTCAAAATGCCCCCTCCTCAGAAATTGAAGCCAAAAACTCTCCATGAACGCCAAGTGTGATTCTATCTCCGTTGCATTATATGCACAATAAGGATAAGCGTGGATTCTGCTCTTGTCAAGTCTTTTCTTCAAAAAAGAGCACATGGACAGACGCCGAGACCCCGCCGCCCCTGGGGCTACTCCAGTATCCTTGTCTTGAACTCCCGCAATCTCGTACATTCGATCATCCGATGGAAAGTCTTAAGAGTGAAGACCTTGCCTCGGGTGGCAATCAGCATCTTCTTCATATCTTCGCGGCGCACGCCAAAACCCCTGCCGCCAATGCAAGCAATTACCTCAAATTCGTTCGGGTGGCGGGCCGCGCTAAGCTCGGCAAGATGTTGAATTCGGGTGACTTTATCCCGGGCCGTGCCGTCGTCCTCCGTTATTTTGGCTTCAATCATAACCCTTGGGCTAAACTCATCGGGGACTATGAAATCCGGTGTCTGATCAAGCCCTGCAATTTGTTCCGCACGCTTAGTCTTCCTATAACTTATGCCTGCACCGGACAGCACTTCTTCAATGGAAGCTTCAAGCGAACCTCCAATCAATTCACTAACAGAGTCGCGATGGCCAGCAAATGGACGCCCGAGAAACCGCTCGTAAAGAAGCATCGCGTAAGGAACCCCGATTCCAGCTAAACTTGCAATGCTATTGACCCCTCCTTTTGTGTCTGCCTTGTCCAATCGGTGAAGCCTATTCTTGGCAACCGCAGGCGCTCCCTCTGAGAGTATTTCGCAGGCGGTCCGAATCAGGGCCTCCAATCGATCAACCACCTCGCCGCCCTTCCCGCGCCTGAGAGGTAATTCCGGATTCTTGCGAATCCTTCGATCCAAAGAGCGTATAAATCCTTGAGAAACAATAATGCCAGTTCGCTGGCCTGTAAGATATGCCCACTCCGGCGGCGTGAAACCCATCATCGTACGCAGCACGATAATGGAAATTGGTTCGTCTATCGCTGCGGCCGTAACCGCCGACGATTCGAATCGCGAGAATGCGCCTGTCGCATGTTTTAACGCCTCATACCCGCGCTCGAAGACCGGATAATCGATGAAACCCTCTCCCTTGGGCATGATCAGGAACTCGGACTCCAGGCAAGAGAAAACTGCTTCAACATAGTCAAGCGGGTTCTGAAGAATCTCCTCGTACGAAGCTTCAAACGGCAATTTCGGCATTGTCTTTCCTCCCTCATCTGCAAATGCATTCTGCTCCACGCTAAATCAACCTCCGATGTACTTTTCCACCTCCGGCCAACCGCCAAGCGCCCGAATGCTATTTGCCACAGTTGAAAGTTTGCTTGATGTAGAAGCTTCCTTTGGCCATTTTTTGTGCAGTTGCCATATGGCCAGCCGCACCAGATGCCCGAATGCGATGCATCTAATGTCACCCTTAGATGGTTTCACCCCGCCTCTCCGTAAATCCTCTAAATCCTTTTCTACAAGGGCTGCAACGCCATCCGGCGAGGAAAAAATAGTATTTCTCGCGATCTTGCCCGTAGTTCGGCATACGAAAACGGTGTCAACTATCGACGATCCGGTTCCGTTTATATGAATCGAAGCCCCCATTTCCGCCGGACAAGGCAACGCAGCGGAGCATTTTAGCCCAGCATCCAGAACGGCAACCGCTACGGGGTAATAGGCCTCTATTGCGTTGTGGTGGTATGTGAAAGCGAACGGTGCTCCCGGTTTCAAAGCCCCGGCCATACGCTGAAAGACGGCAGAAAGACCTTCTGTAAAATGCTTAATCCCCCTACCCATTTGCTCATTAACTGTCAACTCCTCGGCGTCCCTTGTTGAATCCTTTTGAAACGCTGCAGATCTGGTGCCGACAAGCAGGCGAAGCCATACGTAGCAGAAATCAATTAGTTCGGCATATTGTACATTGCCAAAATATGGCGGGTCCGTGAAAACAGCATCAAGTGAATTCGGCGGCAAACTCGCTACTGCGGAATCTTCGCAACGCAATTCTACTAGACGTGGCTTAATCGTCTGATCGCCGTTATGACGCTCGCCTATCCATTCCCCTACTATCGGGCGAATTTGTTTCTGGCTCCCATGGTGAAAGATCTCAAATGGGAAATCGCAGTAAAGTTTTGCCTTTCTGTACTTTTCAAGAATATTTCTCCACCCACCGCTCCCAACACAGCCTACGTTCCCGCCCCCCTTTATTCCCACGAAATTCGATTCGCATTGGACTAATCCTACGGGAAAACCGTGCACCGAAAAAATATCCAGTGATTTGAGGGCCATTGTGTCATACCGACACAACATATTCTGATAACGAAGCAGATCGGAAAGGTTTGTCGCCAGAGCATCCCGCACTCGCTCGTCCTTCAATGAAGCAATAAAACGCGCTGAATGCTCTAGACCCAAAAGCTGGCGTGAGTTAAACATCTCGCTGTACCGCTTATACCCCCAACGATGGAGACGATTGGTCTCATCCCCTGATGGAATATTCGCATCTGGGACAAAGCGAGGTCTGATGCCGCACCACCTTTCTTCCGTCTCTTTCAACCTTCTGAAGTCATCAGCATCAGGCACCTTAAAAAACCTTCCGGCATGTCTGCTCCTGCAACGCGGGCAGGTATACTCTATAGCAAACAGTCGGTGCCTTGGCGGTTGTTTGCCCTCCGGGTATAAATTGTCATGCTTGCAATACGAGCACTGGCAGTGCTTTTTAGAAGCGGGACCCCTGACCGAAAGTTGCCTGCCACAATGGGCGCATGTTCCAGGTGAATGACGGTCCACTGTTTCCGTCAATTGATGGCAGAATGGGCAAACAAAAACATTTTTAGGGTGGCGGGAATCGCTCGCCAGAAGATAGCCGGGAAAAAGATCTACATCCTTACCACACTTACGGCAGAGAATCACTTTCACCCAAAGGAAGTATTTTACAAGTGCATCTCCGCTTCCACAGGATACGCAGCTGGTTCGGTGCAAATCCCCAATCTCTCGCTCAAGCATCCGAATAAGCGATTCTGCCGCCTCGTCGTATGCAGTCAAATCCAAATACCCAATTTCCTCCTTGACTATCCAATAGGACATTGGGTTTATGTCGAAGCCAACTACATCACATCCAACGCGGTTTGCTTCTAAGAGAGGAGTGCCCCCACCCATGAACGGGTCGCCTATTCTAAGCCCGGCGAAGTCATTTTTTTTATAAAAGACGTCGCGAAGGGGTTCGCTTGCGAACTCAGAAAGCAAAAGGCCTCTAAATAGTGTTCCTGGTCGTCGAGCAAACCACTTATGGACAGCGATGATTGGGCGGTAGTTTTGCTGTATCTGCTTCTCTCGCAGCGCGAGATCTGCGACAAACGAAATGTCAAAATCTTTTTCGATCATCAGCCACCGGCCCAAGCCCTAACAGAAACAGTACTGAAGAGCAGTCAATCGGTCAAGCCCAAAAGCGTCAGGAAACAAAGGGGACAGGGAAACAATAGGTTACTTCTTCCTGCCTCTTCCGGGGGGAAAACCCGGGGTGAAACACCCTCGCCGCCAACGCTCGTCACTCAGCCGTCGTCTGGACAGTTTCCAGAGCCCGCTCAATCTTAATGACGGTGGCGATGGCGGGCGTGGTCTTGCCTTTTTCGAGGCGATTCAGGGTTTCCGGGCGAATGCCGGCCCGGCGGGCAAGCTCCGCCTGGATCAGCCCCGCTGCGCGACGGGCCTGAGTGATTCGCCGGGCCAGGGATTTCCGGACGTATTCTATGGCCGGGATGTTCTGCTGTCTCTTCATCGCATTGCGCTTTCGGTCAAGATTTATACGCCACCAGCACCCGCTCAATCCCCGCCAGATCCTTGATGAATCGCGGCCGCTCGTACTGCGTGGCCGCGGCGACGGCCTCCCACACGGCCGGGGCCTGGCCGGCGCCGATCTCGATGGCTACGAGGCCGCCGGGGGCGAGGTGGGCGTGGGCCGCGGCCAGGATGGGCAGGATGTATTTCAAACCGTCGGGGCCGGCGGCCAAGGCGCTGGCGGGCTCGTGGCGGACATCGGCCGGCAGGCCGGCCATGTCGCTGTCGCGAACGTAGGGCGGATTGGCGGTGATTACGTCGAAGGGGGCGAGGGAGGCGAGGTCCGCCGGCAGGGAGAGGGAGTCTGCGCGGGCCACGGTGGCGCGCGGGGTGAGCCCGTGCTTTTCGAGGTTCTGGCGAGCGATGGCGAGCGCATCATCGCTCAAATCGGTGGCCAGGATTTGCGCCTCGGCGGCGTGTTTGCCGACGGCCGCGGCCACGCAGCCGCTGCCGGTGAAGGCATCCCAATAGTGCGGCCGGCCGGCTTTTTTGGCTACGGCGTCGGCCGCGCCGGCGGCGGCTCTTGCTAAGTGTTCCAGCGCGGCATCCACTAAGAGTTCGGTCTCCGGACGCGGGATGAGCACGTGCTCGTCCACGAGAAAATCGAGGCTGTAAAACTCCTTGTGGCCGACCAGGTAGGCCACTGGCTCGTGGGCGCCTGCGCGCTTCACCAGCTCGCGATACTGGGCCAGTTGCTCGGCGGCGGGCACCTTTTCGAACTGGGCGTACAGGGCGATCCGCGGTGAGCCCAGCACGTGCGCCAGCAGCACCTCGGCGGCCAGGCGCGGCGAGTCAACGCCCTTGGAGGCGAGGTAGTCCTTGGTCCAGGTGATCAGCCGCAGGATGGTCCAGGGCTGGTTGTCGGCGCGTTCGCCCATGCGGGGAACTGTGACTAAAGAGATTGCCAATTGCAAGGCTGGAGGCTGGAGACTGGAGGCTGGAGGGTTAGGAACCCAGGGGCCGGCGTTGGCCGAAAGGGGCAGGGAGAACGCTGCCAGCCGCAAAATGCGGGCAACACCGGATGAGTCGCCTCAATTTGTTTTTGCCGCCACAATGGCCGGCGGCCACGAAACAAGCTCGCGCTGACGCATCCTCTTGTCTGGCCGTACCTCCAGCCTCCAGTCTCCAGCCTGACTTTCTCTGCTTCCCGGCCGGCCGAGCCTGTATAATTCGCCCGATCGAAAGGTGGCACAGGCTTTCAGCCTGTGGCCGTAGACAAGCAAGAAATGCCACAGGCTAAAAGCCTGTGCCACCATGAAGCCTGTGCCACCATGCAGACCTTTTCGTGTCAGAGCGGCAGCAACGGCAACTGCATTTTCGTGCAGGCGGGAGGCACGCGCCTGCTCATCGATGCGGGCATCAGCGGCCGGCGGGCCCAGCAGCGCATGACAGCGCACGGGCAGGAGATCCGCCAGGTCGAGGCGCTGCTGATCAGCCATGACCACATCGATCATGTGCGGTCGGCGGGCATTTTTAACCGGCGGTTCGGCATCCCGATCTACGCCACCGAGCAGACCTGCCGCGCCAGCCGGCGGTGGCTGGGCGAGGTGGATGATGTGCGGGTTTTCGCGGCCGGCGACACGCTGACCATCGGCGAGGCGGTCATCCGCACCATTCCCACGCCGCACGATGCGGTCGACGGCGTGTGTTTTGTCATCGAGCACGCCGGCCGGAACCTGGGCGTGTTGACGGACCTGGGGTTTGTCTTTCCCGAGCTGGAGGAACTCATGGGCCAACTCGACGCGGTGTACCTGGAAAGCAATTACGACCCCGAGATGCTCCGCACGGGCCCCTACCCGATTTATCTCCAGCGGCGGATCGCCGGCGATGGCGGCCACCTGGCCAACGCCCAGGCCGCCACGCTGCTGCGCGACTGCACCAACGGCCGCCTGCGCTGGGCGGCGTTAGCCCATCTCTCCGAGCACAACAACACGCCCGAATTGGCCTATCAGACGGCCGCACAGATCATCGGGCCCAAGATGCCCATTCATATCGCCAGCCGGTACGACGTTTCAGCCGTCTTTGAGATTTGACGGCCGCGCGAAAGTGGCGTCATTTATCGCACACGGCGGCCGGCCGCACAGCTTTGGGCTGTTGACAAGCCTATAATTGCCAGTCAGGTCCACGTAGAGACCCTGTTGGCAAAGGGAAAGCCATGCTTAATATTCTTGACGCCACGTTGGTCGATGTTACGCGCGGCATCATCCTGGAGAACTTCCACCCGCACTACGGGGAGCTTCGAGATGCATTCTGCGCCAACCCACTGTGGCAGCGGCTGGGAGAGCTCGGCACTAAGCTGTGGCTGGATACCGGCGATATTGATGCGACGCAAAAGCTGTGGAACCAATCCTTTAGCGCCCTGACGACCAACAACACGCTGCTGAACAAGGAGGTTCAGCGCGGCACCTACGATGAGCTCATCGCCCGCTCAGCCCATGCCCTCCGCGAGCATTTCGGGCGGCTGGGGGATGATGAGCTGGTGAAGGAAATCGCGTTCATCCTCAATGCGTACCATGCTTTACGGTTGGTCGAGCGCTTCGATGCGCAAGTCTCCGTCGAGCTTCATACGGACTTGGCCAACGATTCTTCCGCCAGCGTGGCGTATGGCCGGCGGTACTTCCAGATCTGCCCGGAGCGGTTCATCATCAAGGTGCCCTTGACGCCCGAGGGGCTTGTGGCGGCCGCACGGCTTGGCCAGGAGGGGGTACCGGTGAATTTCACACTGGGGTTCTCAGCGCGCCAGAATCTGATGATCACGCTGCTGTCGCGGCCGAAATATTGCAATGTCTTTTTGGGCCGGCTCAACCAGGTGGCGGCGGACAATCAGCTCAGCGATGGGCAGTGGATCGGCGAACGGGCGGTGGCGGCCAGCCAAGCAGTGGTGGCACATCTGCGGCGGCATAAGCATGTCGAAACGCTTCAGATCGCCGCCAGTCTGCGCTCCGGCAGCCAGGTGGCGGCCCTGGCGGGTGTGGATGTGATGACGATACCGCCCAAGAGCGCCCAGGAGTTCCAGGATTCCGGCCAGTCGCCGCCGGAGCTGCGGCGGGGTATTGAAGACATTTTCCGCCCGACCTTCAACACCGGAATTTCGCCCGGGGCGTACGCCTTCGACACGCTGTGGGAGGTGGCGGCCGGACTCTCGCACGCGATCGAACATGTGAGCCAACGCGATGCGGCCAGCTTGACCGGCATGGATATTCAGGAGATGGTCGCCGATGCGGGCTATAGCGACCTGCTGCCCTTCTGGAGCGACCAGGATGTCCGCCGGGTCAGCCAGGATGGCAAGATTCCCAAGCTGGCCCTGTGGCGCGACCGGCTGGCGACGGGCGAGATCGGGCTCGATGCCCTGATGACGTTGTCGGCGCTGCAAAGTTTCGCCGCCGACCAGCAGGCGATGGATGACCGCATCCGCGAGCACATAAGCTAGCGCCTCGGCGGCGGTAGAAAAGGCCCGCCGGGCGGCTGCAATTCTTCGCGCGTGGCCGGGAAAATTCGGCGCCGCGCGCAAAACACTTCCTGCCCGCGCGATGAGCGTGTACTTTCAGTCATGTCCCAGCGACCCGCCGACCGAAGTTGTTCGAGGACGTCCTAAACGGAGAAGAGCCATGGTTCGTACCTCACTCGTGCTCCCGCTACATCTTGTGGCGGTGCTGTTGTTAGCGTCGATTTTGCCGGGCTGCGTGCTGGTCGCCGTCGGGGCCGGGGCGGGCGCCGCCGCCGGCGGGGTGGCGTATTACATGGGCGAACTGAGATCGACCGAACGGGCCACGCCGCCGGAAATCGTGGCGGCAGCCAAGACGGCGCTGGGGAATTTGTACGTCAGCGTGATTTCCTCCAGTTCCGACGAGTTGAGCGGCGAGGTGCTCGGCCGCACGTCGAGCGATGAGAAGGTTCAAATCAGCGTGGAATATAAATCCGACGGCCTCAGCCAGGTCGGCATTCGGGTGGGCACCTTCGGCGATGAAGATATGAGCCGCCGAATTCTCAACGATATCGAGAAAGGCCTGCCGACACAGACGGGCAAGACCGGCACGCGCTAGTGATTTGCGGCGGCGGATATCGAGTGCGAGTGCGGAATTTCCGCAGTTGATCGAGATAAGTGTTACACTCTTTATGCTCAGCATGAAGAGTGTAACACTTACGGCCTCTTTTTCACTTTGCATATGAGGCTGGCAAGCACTTCAGCGGTTTCCATGATCTGCGACTAAAGGCTTTGCCTGGCGGTTTATAATTCCCGTTCATGGATCAGCAGGCGGATAACGGCGCGGTTCGCCCATTTCGCAAGCCCCTGGCGGCCATGGCGGCGGCCTACGGGCTGGGGGTCTTCAACGACAGCGCTTTTCGCCAATCGGTCATGCTGCTGCTGGTTGCGGCGGGGATGGGAAATCGCCAGGGGCTGGTGAATTCGCTGTTCACGCTGCCCTACCTGCTCTTGGCCGCTCCCGCGGGTTGGCTGGCGGACCGCCTGGCCAAGCGCGATGTTGTCATCGTCGCCAAGGGCGTGGAAGTGGTCGCCATGGCCCTGGGAGCGGTGGGGTTCTTGTACCGCGATTGGGGACTGCTGGGGGCGATGGCATTCGTGCTGGGCGTGCATTCCTGCGTATTCAGCCCGGCGATGAACGGGTCAATTCCTGAGCTGTTTGCCAGCGGCCAGGTGACGCGCGCCAACGCGATTCTAAAAGCCGTGATCATGGCGATGATCATCGCCGGCATGGCCGCCGCGGGATGGCTGCTGTCCGTCGGCCGGTCGCTGGCGGGGGTGACGGGGATCGCCGTATCCGCCGCTGGCCTGGCGGTGGCGCTGCGCCTGCCCCGGCGACCCGCCGCCGCGCCTGCGGCGAAGTTTCCCTGGTCGGGACCGGCCCAGACCTTGGCGGCCCTGTGGCGGCTGCGGGCCGACCGGCCGCTGCTGCTGGCGGTGTGGGTCAATGCCCTGGCCTGGTTTATCGGCGCGCTGCTCCAGCCGCTAGTGAACATGCTGGCCAAAGGCCAATTCGGCCTGGGCGAGCAGGAGGCAAAAAGACTCGCCAGCCTGCTCATGTGCGGCGAGTTGGTCGGCGTGGCCGCCGGCAGTCTGCTGGCCGGGCGCCTGGCGGCGGGCATGCGCTGGCAGCGGTTGTTGGCGCCGGCCCTCCTGATGATGGCGGCAGCGCTGGGACTGGCCGGGGCGATTCCCCTGCTGCCGGGCCCCTGGCGGCTGCCAGTCACGTTCGGCCTGCTCCTGGTGGCCGGCGTCGGCGGCGGGCTGATCATCGTCGGCTGCGAGGCGTTCATTCAGAACCGGCCGCCGGCCAGCCAGCGCGGGCGCATGATCGCCGCGGCCAATTTCGCCGCGTTCGTGGGCATCTGCCTGTCAGGGCCGGTGTCGTGGGCGCTGATCCCCCTTCTCCCGCCGGCCAGCGCGATGGCCGCCGCCGGCGGCATCTGCCTGGCCGGCTGCCTGATCATCCGCCATTTCCAGGGCCAGCGCAGCCGCCTGGGCGACTGGGTGTGGCTGGCCCTGGTTCGCGGGCTGCTGATGCTGCGCTACCGCGTGCAGGTTTACGGCAGGAAAGCGATTGCCCAGCGCGGCCGACGCGGCATTCTATTTCTGGCCAACCACCCCGCTTTGATCGACCCGGTGATCCTGTACTCGCGGCTGTTTGGGGCGTTCCACATCCGCTCGCTGGCCGACCGCACGCAGATCGACCGGCCGCTGATCCGCCAACTTGCCCGGCGCGTGGGGGTGATTGTGATCCCCGACCCGGCGGTTGAAGGCGCTGCGGCGGCCCAGGAAGTGCGGCAGGCCCTGCGGCAGTGCGCCGAGGGGCTGCGGCACGGCGAAAACCTGCTGCTGTATCCGGCCGGCGGCATCCTGCGGACGCGTTACGAAGACCTGGGCGGTTCGGCGGCGGCGGACCTGCTGCTCCAGGAGGTGCCCGAGGCGCGGGTGGTGCTGATCCGCACGCGCGGGCTGTGGGGCAGCGGCTTTGGCCGTGCGGCCGGCCGGGCACCCTCCGTGGCCGCGGTGCTGTGGCGCGGGGGGCTGGGGCTCCTGGCCAGCGGCCTGTTCTTTGCCCCGCGGCGGCGGGTGCGGATCGAACTAGCCGAGCCGAGCGATGTGCCGCCCGGCGGCGACCGCGGGGCGCTGAACCGCTACCTGGAGGCGTATTTCAACGTGGGCGCGGAGCGGCGAACGTATGTCCCCTATTGGCTTTTCGGCGGCCCCACGCGCCTTCTAAGTGAGCCCGCCCCGCCGCGACCGGCCGCGCTGCCGACCGCCGCCATGGAGGTGCCGCCGGCCGTGCGCACGGCCGTTACGGAATACCTGTGCCAGGTGCTCAAGCTCGTCCACCTGTCCGACAGCGACGAGCTGGGCCGCGACCTGGGTATGGACTCGCTGGGGCGGGCGGACCTGGCGGTGTGGCTGACGCAGCGCTTCGGCGTGGGCCCGCTGGATGGCGACGGCCTCAAAACCGTCGTCGACGTGCTCCTGGCGGCCTGGGGCCAGGCGGCCGGGGCGCGTGAGCCGGCGGTCGTGCCGCCGACGCCGCGCTGGTTCGCACGCACGCACATCCCCGCCTGCCCGCCGGGCATGGCCGACATGAACATCTGCCAGGCGTTCCTGCACCAGGCGCGGCGCGGGCCCGGCCGGCCGTCGATGGCCGATGCCCTGGCGCAGGGCCGTTCAACCGTCGGGCGCACGCGGACGTATCGGGACGTGGTCGCCGCCGTCGCCGCCCTGCGCGGTCCACTGGCCGCTATCGCGCAAGACCGGCTGGGCATTCTGCTGCCTGCCTCGGTGGCGGCCAACATCACGTATTTGTCGGCGCTCTTCGCAGGCAAGACGCCGGTCATGATCAACTGGACGCTCGGCTCCCGAGCGCTGGCGGCGGGGTTGGTTGCGGCCCAGGTCCAGACGGTGCTGACTTCCCGCCGATTGCTGGGCCGGCTGGAAGCCCAGGGCGTGAGCCTGGAAGCTCTGCGCGGCCGGCTGCTCTTCCTGGAGGACTTGGCGGCGGGTCTATCTCTGCGGGCGCGCCTGGCGGCCGGCGCGCGGGCGCGCTTCTCGTGGAAGGCCCTGGAGCGCGCTGCTGCGGGGGCACCGGAAATGGCCGCGATCCTCTTCACCTCCGGCTCGGAAGGCCAGCCCAAGGCGGTGCCCCTGACGCATCGCAACCTGCTGACGAACCTCGCCGGCGCGTTCACGCGGTACATCCCGCGCGAGGACGACGTGGTGCTGGGCATGCTGCCGCCGTTCCACACCTTCGGGCTGACGGCAACGATGCTGCTGGCCACGTGCCTGGGGGCCCGCGTGGTCTACTCGCCCAGCCCGACGGATGGGGCAACCTTGGCCAAGACGATTGAGGCGTATCGCGCCACAATGCTGATCACGACGCCGACGTTCCTGCGCGGCATCCTGCGCGCTGGCGGCGAAATGCCCGCACCGGCCGGCGCCGCTGGCCCGCTGGCGTCGCTGCGGCTGATCATCAGCGGCGCCGAGGCCTGCCCGCCGGCCCTGGCGACCGCACTGGCCAGCGCGTGCCCCGAGGCGACGCTGCTGGAGGGCTACGGCGTGACCGAGTGCTCGCCGATCATCACCTTCAACGACCAGCGCTTCCCACGGCCCGGCACGATCGGCCGGCCACTGGAGTCGTACGAGATCCTGCTGCGCGATGAACAGACCGGCGAGCCGGCCGCACCGGGCGGCCGAGGAGAACTCCTGGTCCGCGGGCCGTGCGTCTTCGGCGGCTACCTGGGCGAGGATGTGCTGCCGCCGTGGGTCGACCTGGCGGGCAAGCGCTGGTACCCCACCGGCGACATTGTCAGCCCCGATACCGACGGTGCGCTGCGTTTCATTGCCCGCCGGCGGCGCTTCATCAAGCGCGGCGGCGAACTGATCTCGCTACCCGCCATCGAGGCCGCGCTGGCCGAAAGGTACGGCGATGCCCAAAGCGATATCCCCACGCTGGCCGTCGTGGCCGACCCGACGACGGAGGGCCACCCCCAGATCGTCCTGGTGACCACGAAGGAGATCCCGCTGGATCAGGCCAACGCCGCCCTCCGCCAGGCGGGCCTCTCGCCGCTCTACAGCCTCCAGCAGGTTATCCGCGTCGAGGCCCTGCCATTACTGGGGACTGGAAAGACCCACTACCGGGCGTTGGAACAGCGGGTGTGGCCTTCGACATGTCCCGATGAAGAACATTAGGATATGAATCCCTAGAGGAAACGGGTAAGATTACTTGAGAGTCGATTTGGCCGTTTTGCGAATCTACAATGCACAGTTACTTTCGGAGCTATTTATGAGAATTAGCGACTGGATACCATCTATTTCAATTACTGCCTTGTTTGGTGTCATTCTTTGGCTTTGTCGGGCTATGATTTCCGCAAGGTTAACTGCTAGCGTACGGCACGAATATGACAAGAAACTAGAGTCGTTTAAGGCCGATCTGCTTTCAAAAGAAGTTCAGATTGAAGCACTCCGCAGCGGGGCAATATCCGCTTTGGCCAGCAGACAAGCAGCCCTGGATGGACGCCGAATAGAGGCAATCGAACAGATATGGTCTGGCGTCATGACATTAGCTCCGGCCAAGTTTATAGCCGAGATCCTTGCGCGTTTCAACTATGATAAGGTAGCTAAACAGGCGGCATATGATCAAAAGACTAGAGACGTTTTTGCTGCAATTGGTGGCCATCTCGACTTAAAGAGTTTCCAAACAACTACAGCCGATAAAGCTCGACCGTTTATTCCACGGATTGTCTGGGGGCTATTCGTCGCTTACAAAACTATCCTTTCTGTCGCCTTGGTTAAATGCGAGTTTCCTAAGAAAAGAATCGACCCGGACGCAAACCTCATCGCTGAAGATGAAATAAGAAAACTTGTCACTGCCGCGCTTCCCCAAAAGGCCGACTATATCAATCAATATGGTAGCAGCTCATTTGCCTATCTTATTGAAGAGATTGAATCAGGAATTCTCGATGAAATGGTGAAAATGATGCTCGGTGTTGAGTCCGATAAACAAAATGTCGAGCGGGCAGCCGCCATTGTAGAGCATAGCAACAAAGTCATGGCATCTATATCTAGATCAGATCAAACCCCGCCAATATGAATTTGCAACCCCTCATGACCTCTCCTTATTTGCCTCGCTGACCAGCGGCACACCGCGCGAATTGTTGTTTTGACCTACAGCCCGGAGGAACCGTCGCGTGGCGGCGCGGGCTTCGCGGCGGCGGTAGTCGTCGCTATCGCTGGCCAGGGGGATGCGGCCGCCGCCGGATTCGGGATGTCCGCCGCCGGCGCCGCGGCTGCCGGCGATTTGCCGGGCCACCAGATCGGCGCGGCCGGCGGGCGTGTCGGTGCGGACGGAGAAGAAGAGCAGCCCATCGACCGCCCCCAGACTCAGCGTCCAGTCGGAGGCCTCGTGCCGCAGCAGCAGGTCGGCCATCTCGGCCATCATGTCGGCGTTGTACACGCGGCCCAGGTCGCTCACGATGCACCGCCCGTACAGGCGGGCGTTGTGCAAGGCGTCCCACATGGCCTGGAAATAGTTCGGCGAGACTTCGCCCATCTGGATGTGGCCGAGCATGCGGTTATTGGCCAGCTCGTAAAGCTGGCCGATGGCCTGGGCATCGGCCTGGCAGGAGGCCCGACCCAGGTCCTGCGTGTCGGAGCGAATGCCGTAGAGCAGTGCGGTCGCCAGCGGCGCCGAGGGCACGATGCCCGCGCGGCAGAGATACTCCCACAGGATGGACGAGGCGGCGCCGTAGCGGCTGCGGACATCGAAGAAATGGGCCCGGCGCGTCGCGCTGCGCATCGGGTGGTGATCGATCACGATATCGGGCACGATCTCGGCCGGCAGGGAATTATTGCCCGCGCCTGGCTGCGTGTCGACCAGGGCGATGCGGTCGTACTTCTTCGCGCCGGTGGGGCTCAGTGGCCGCAGGTTTACGCCCAGGTATTTCACCAGGGCCCGGTTCTCGCCGCGGCCCACATTGCCGCCGTGGGCGATGGAGCAGGTCACGCCGGCCGCATTGGCCAGCTCGCGCAGGGCCGCGGCCGCGGCGATGGCGTCCGGGTCGGGGTTGTCCTGCATCACGACCAGCAGGCTCTTGGAGCCCTTCAACAGCCGCATCAGTCGCTTGAGACGATGCGAAGATTTGTCCGCGGTATTGGGCATGGTGACATAATCATAGCACCTGCGGCGCGGCCGGCTCGGGCGCGCTGCCGGCGGCGGCGCGTCGGGCACGCCATCCACCGAGCAGCCGGCAGGCCACGGCCAGAAGCAGGATCGGCCCGGAAAACTCCACATCCGTCAGGGCCGCCTGAAGCATCCGCGGATCCCACAGCCCCCCGCCATCAGGAAGCGTTGGAAACCACCGCAGCGGCAGCGCCAGCTTCCACGCAAACGGCCAGAAGATGGGCAGGCCCCGACCAGGTTTATCGCAGCAGCCCAGCACCAGGTTGCTCATCCAGGCCAATGCGATCATGCCGGCCAGCCGGCCGCGGAATTCCAGCTTGCCTCGCGGCCACAGCAACAGAACACCCGTCAGTGCTAACATGATGGCGGCGAAAACGAAAACGCTATGACTGATTTCGTACCGCTGGTAGCCCCCGGAGGGCAGCGGCACATCGGGCATGTTGCCCGCCAGCACGCCAACCGCCAGGACGGCCGCCCAGCCCGCCGCGCCCAGCCTTCGCGGCGCGAGGGCCACGGCGATCGCCATGCCGGTCAGGGCGTGTCCCACGATGGTCATTTCGCGCCTTTCCACAGCTCACAGGGCGCGCAGGGGAAACAGACCCCCGCGTGTACTTCGGATCAAGAACCATTCAGCGCCCGCAGGGCGTTGCCGCCCAGGATCGCCACCTTCTCCTCTTCGGAGATCGGCAGCGCCCGCAGTCGGGCGATTTCAGCGGCCTGGTCGGCCCAGGGACTGTCCGTGCCGAAAAGGATGTGCTCGGGGCCATGGCGGCGGATGATGTCCAGCACATCCTGCTCCGGCATCCACCCGAGCGTGAAGGAGGTCTCCATCCACATGCCCGTGCCCAGCAAGTGGCGGCGGACCTCATCCCAGACCCGAAACCCGCCCAGGTGCGTGGCCACGAGCATCAACTCGGGGTACTTGCGGTGCACGGCCGCCAGGCGATGCGGATGACCCTGCGTGCTGCCGAAATAGGCGATGTCGTGCCCGCAATGCACCACCACCAGCAGCTTGTGGCGCGTGGCGGCGGCGTAGAGTGGATCCAGCCGCAGATCGTCGAGGTCGAAATCCTGGTACATCGGGTGAAGCTTGATGCCGGCCAGTCCCGCTTCGGCGATCTGGGCGAGCTGGCCGGCCACATCCGCCGCCGCCGGGTGAACGCTCGCCAGGGGCACGATGCGGTCAGAGCGGATGGCCAGGCACCACTTGAGAATGCCCTCGAAATGCTCGGGCTTGGTGGCGATGGGGCAGACGATCGAGCGATCCACGCCGGCGGCATCCATGGAGGCCACCAGGGACGAGATGCGCCCGTCCAGCTTGGCCTTCCAGATGTGGTTGGCCTCGCTCTCCAGGTGCGCGATGGCCCGCGCGGCCAGCGAATCCGGAAACGCATGCGTGTGAAAGTCGATCACGGTCATGGCGGGCATTCTAGAGTAGCGCGGCTTTAAAAAGAAGATGGCAAGCGATGGCCGGAGTCTCCGGCCTCAACGAGGCCCGCCCCCGCGGCGGCCGTGGTAGAAAAGATCGGGCAGGGCCAGCCGAAGCGGCGGGAAAAGTCGGCGGCGATGGCGGCCGTCACCGCCGCGGCCTGATCGACGGCCACCAGGACGATGGCCGAGCCGCCAAAGCCGCCGCCGGTCATCCGCGCGCCGTACACGCCTTTCTGGGCCAAGGCGCTTTCGACCACCGTGTCCAACTCCTCGCAACTGACGTGGTAGTCATCGCGCAGCGAGTGGTGGCTGGCGACCATGAGGTGGCCGAAGGCGGCATAGTCGCCGGCCTGCAGAGCGGCGGAGGCGTCCAGCGTGCGGGCGATTTCTCCCACCACGTGGCGGACGCGCTGGCGCTCGGTGGTCGTCAGGCCGGTGCAGCGCGCGGCCATCTCCAGGGTAGCCTCGCGCAGCGACGGCACGCCCATCTTGGCCGCCGCCGATTCGCATTGGCTGCGCCGGCTGGCGTAGCCGCCGTCGTTGATGGCGTGGCGGACCTGGGTGTCGCACACCAGCAGCACCAGGTGGGGGTCATTGAAGGGCACGTGGCGAACCTGGCCGCTGCGGCAGTCCAGCAGCAGCGCGTGGCCGGCCTGACCCATGATGCAGATGGACTGGTCCATGATGCCCACGGGCGCGCCGGCAAAAACATGCTCGGCCATCTGGCATAGCCGGGCCAGCTCGCCGGCGGGCACGAGGCCGAGGGTGCCGGCGGCCGCCTGGAGCGCCAGGGCCGTCGCTACCTCCAGCGCCGCCGAGCTGGACAGGCCCGCGCCGCCGGGGATCGTGCTATCGAGCAGGATCTCCGCGCCCACGAGCTTTTCGCCCCGCTCTTTAAGCCCCGCGGCCACGCCCCGGCAGTAGTTGCCCCAGGCGGGCCCGGCGGGGGCGAGAATCTCGTCGAGACTGAAGCGCACCGGGCGGTCCTGTGCGGTGGAATGAATGATCACCTGGCGGTCATCGCGCGGCCGCACCAGGGCGAGAATCTCTTTTTCGATGGCGATTGGCAGCACGAACCCATCGTTGTAGTCGGTGTGCTCGCCGATGAGATTCACCCGGCCGGGCGCGCGAACGGCAAGCGGGCCGGCCCCGCGACCGAAGGTTTCTTGGAATCGATCGATTAGTTCTTTCCCAGCCATTCCAGTACTCACGACTCTTACAGAATCAAACTTGCTCCGTAGATGACCAACTGTCCATCAAGCCCGCTCCTGCCCGCCTCGAAAACCAGCCGCTCGATGCGGTAATGATCGGGGTTGTGGTGGCGCCACTCGTAGAGGAACAGGTCTTCCTGGCCCGCGATGCGAATGCGGTCGGCAAAACCGGCCGCCCCGCCGGGCCGGCCCACGTGGAGGCCCAGGACGAAGTTGAAGTAACCCTTCACTTCCTTGCGGTACGGGCTGGTGGGCACCAGGTTGGTCTCCACGCGGCAGCGGCCCACCTCGCGCGAGCTGTAAAACTCGTCGTACCGGGCCCAGTTGTAGATGGGCTGACCGTCGATCTTCTTCTCGCCGGGCACCCACCGCAGCAAAAACGCGATGCCGCGAAGCTGCCTGCCGATGGGCAGGATGATCTGATCCGCCGGCGAGCCTGTCAGCACCAGCGGCGTGCGCGAGACCTTCACCGGCACCGGGCCATCCACCTGCTGGATGACCAGGGCCGCCGGCGCGGAGACGGCGGGAGCGGCAGCGGCACGCTGGGCCTTGGAAAGGTCCAGCGGCACCGGGCGGATCCGGATTGTCGGGTCGCGGCTGACCAGCCTCCGGGTCGAATCGTACAGCCGGTCGCGGTTGGCCGACCAGAAGGCGTCGTACACCTCCCGCCGGTCGGACAGCTTGCCCGGCCGCCATTGCCAGGTCCAGAACATGTCGGCGGCAGGGACCACCTGCTGCGTCCAGTTTACCGCCGCTATGGCCATCTGGGAGTTTTCGAACCACGTCGAGTAGATGCCGCCCTTGACATTGGGGGCGCCCAGCCGGCGGGCGTTCTTGTCGAAGAAGGAGGAGCTGAAATTGCCGAACACGACGGATTTGCCGTGCTTGGCAAGATAGTCTTGCGTGTCAGGGGTCATCATGTATTGCCAGTCGGCCATGAGGATGTCATCACCGACGCGATCGATGGCCCCGACCAGCGACTTGCGAACGTACCGGCCGCCGGCGTCATCGGTGAAGATGCGCTCGGCGGCGCCATACGGCACATCGCCCGTGACGGGGTCGCGGGTGGTTTTCACCTTCACCTGCGCCGGGTCCAGCAGCAGGTCGCACCACATCATGCACTTGACGCCCCGGCTCTTGAGGTGGGCGTGCAGCTTGTTCACATCGTCGCTGAGCAGGTCCGCCCCCTCGCGGTTGCGGCAGCGCGGGCAGATGCCATAGTGGTACCACTCGTCGTGCCCGATCATCACCCACGGGCTCTCCATCACCTCCAGCACCTCGTCGATGCAGTCGAACAGCAGTTCGTACGTCCGCGGGTTGGAGGGACAGTATGCCGCCGGGAACGGCTCGCCCTGCCGCTCGGCCACATCGGGATGGGCCATCAGCAGCCAGTACGAGTGGCTCAGCGACTGCACTTCGGGAATCACCTGGAGATGGTGCTGCCGGGCGGTGCGGAGGATTTCGCGCATGTCGTCCTGCGTGATCCAGGAGAAGCCGCCCTGCTCGGTATGCGTGGAGTTGCCGTAGCAGCCGTGCAGCGGGTGGTACAGCGAGATGCCCGGATTGGGGCCGTAGGCGTTGTCGCGCCCGACCTGGCAGAAGTCGCGAAAGGCGCGGTTAATTTCGGGATGCCGCTTCAGTTCCAGCGCCCCGGCCAGCTCCAGGATGACCGTGTTAATCTTAAGGCTGGCCAGATACCCCATCAGCCGCTTGAGGTGCTCGATTTCACTCCGCGGCGGCAGGTACAGGTGCACCGCGCGGAAGGGGTGTCGCGGCCGATCGAGGATCTCCACGCAGTCGGCCGACCAGAGGCCGCCTTGTCGCTCCAGCAGTTGCAGGAACGTCTGCACGCCCCAGAACAATCCCGCGCCATCGGCCCCGGCGATGGTGGCGCCGGCAGGCGTCACCAGCAGCACATAGCCTTCCGGCCCCAGGTCCTTTGCCCACGTCCGCTTCAGCGAGGCCGGCAGTGCCGCGCGCATCGCCGGATCATCCAGGAGCCCCAGCCGCACGGTGCCGGCAGCGGCCTTGGAGGCGACCGGCTCGACCTCGACGCTGTGCGCGCAGCGCGCCATCAGCTCATCCCGCAAGAAGCAGGCCGTGGCGAAAACCGTGCGGTCGAAAACATCCACAAAGGCCAGTTGCTTGATGGAATTCAGTGTCAGCCGGCCGCGCTTCTCGTGCACCTGCCACGGCTGGGGCAGCAGCGTTGTTGTCTTGGAGTCCACCGATCTCTCCTCGTGAAGTTCGCCGCCGGCCGCGGACAAGCGCCCGGGCGGCGAAAGGTCGCGCGAGTCTATCCGGCCGCCGACCGGCAGTCAAAGGTCGCCCAGGAAGCCGGAAGACGCGGATCGCGAATATCCGCAAGAAGACGAAGGTCGACGTGAGGAGTTTCTGGCTTACTTTCCCGCCGGCCTGTCGGCGAGCTGATACAGCTTCCACTGCGCGCCCCACGCGGCGTTCTCCAGCTCGGTCCAGCGCGGCGCGTTGACCGCGGCGAAGGCCTTCTCGGCGGGGACCACGGCAAACTCGGCGCCGTGCCGCCGGGCGAATCGTTCCAGACCGCGCGGGTCGCAGGGTCCGCCGGACTTGGGGCTCAATGCCTCCTCCTGCTCGGCCCCAACGGCGGCCCAGGTCGCCAGGCGCCGCGGCGCCAGGTAATACAGGTACTTCACATCGTCGCCGCACACGACCAGCGCCCGCCGCGACCACAGCCGCAGCCGGCCCTGATCGCAAATAATCACCGTGTCGATGGGCGTGTTGTGCCACAAATAGTCGCCAATCGCCGCCAGTTCCCTGCCCCGGTCGGGCTCGATGAGCCGGCGGCGCATGGGCTCGGAGCGCTCCTGCTCGCGCATGATGCCGGTGGCGGTGCGGTCCACCCACTGCCGGGCGGCGACGAGATTATCGGCCGGCACGAGCCACACGGCCAGCACCGCCGCCAACGTCACGCGCAGGGCCCTTCGCGGCAGACCCAAGCGGGTAAGCTGCACGATGGCTTCGGCCAGCAGCACGTACAGCGGCAACATAAGGAAACGCAACGCATGGATGAAGTCGGCCACGGGGGGCGGCTGATCGCGGAACATGCCCAGCAATTGGCACACGCCGTGCAGCCCCAGGCCCACGATCGCCGCGGACACCAGCATGCCTACCCACAGCCGGGCATCTTTGACCGCCAGGCGGCCGGGCAGCAGAATCGCCCCGGCGGCCGGCAACGACAGGGCCAGCAGGTAGCCCAGCGTCGGCATCGTCAGCAGCGCCGCCAGCACATCGGGCAGAAGTACCGCCAGCCCGGCCGGGCCTAACGCGATGTCGGCCGCCGACCATGAGGCCGCGGCATCGGCGGCGAAGGCGGCCCGCTGCACCAGGTAATACGCCAGAAACGGGCTGGCCCCGGCCAACGTACAGAATAGACCCCCGGCCGCCGTGAGCCAGCTTGGCCGGCTGAAATGACCGTGCACCAGAATCGCCCCCGCGGCCACCAGGCCGAAATTCATGGCGGTGACCGCGTGAATATTCGCCAGCAACCCCGCCGCCAGGAAGACCCACAGCACGTTGGGCGATCCGAGCGTTGTCACCAATCCCCAGACCAGCCACGGCACAAACGCCAGGTACACCGTGTCGGCGGTGATGCTCCTGAGCGGCCCCAGACCCCAGCCATCGCCGGCCACGGGCACCACCGCGGTGGAAAGCACTGCGACGTAACAGGCGATGGACCAGGAGCGGCATTGCCGATACAGCAGACCGTACATGCCCAGCAGGTAGATGAGCGTCAGGGGTCCGGACAGGTTCGCCAAAGCCTTGACCGGCGATTGGGACCCGCCGGTACGGTACGACTCGCGCAGGTACCACTCCCACACGGGGGTGCGAAAGCGCCACAGGCCACTGTCGCCGAAAATCGCGTCCCGCTGGTACAATTGCCGGTTCGTCGAGCGCAGCATATTGACCAGGACGCCGACCTGCTCATCGGCCAGTTGTCGCTGGCAGGCCGCGTGCACGTGCGCCAGAGCACTGACGACCACCAGGATGGCCACCGCCAGGATGTGACGAGCTTTGGGTACCGGTCGCATGCGGCTCCTCGACGACCATGGTAAGCGGATCAAGCACATGCCACAAGCACGCCCCACAGGGCGCCAAGGCAGCAAGCGGGATCTGGGTCACCCCACTCGCCGCTTGGCGCGCGCCAGGAAGGCCGCCGGCGGCAAAACGGTGTCGCAGCGCATGGCGGAGTTTATCGACCGCCACCGGCTGCTGGAGGCGGGCCAGGGCGTGCTGGTGGCCATCTCCGGCGGCTCGGACTCCGTGGCGCTGCTGGCGGGACTGGCTGAATTGGCAACCCACCCGCAACGACGCTATCGGCTCATTGCGGCACATCTGAATCACGGCCTGGTGGAGGATGTCGGCGAAGATGCCGAGTTCATCGCCACCCTGGCCAGGCGGCTGAAGGTCCCCTGCATCTGCGAGCGCGGCGATGTGCCGGCAGCCGCCGCCGCCGCGGGCATCGGGCACGAGGAGGCCGGCCGCCAGGTTCGGTACGACTTCCTCCGCCGTGCGGCTATCGCCCACGGCTGCACCGCCATCGCCACGGGCCATCAACTCGACGACCAAGTCGAGACCGTGCTGCACCGCATCCTGCGCGGGACCGGCCTGGAAGGCTTGGCCGGTATCCGGCCCAGCCGGGATCTGGGCGGCCGCCTGCGCCTGATTCGCCCGCTGCTGGCGGTGACGCGCCAGCAGGCGCAGGAATATCTTCGCCGGCGGCGCATCCGATGGAAAACCGACCCCACCAATGACGATCCGACCTACAACACGCGAAATCAGATTCGCCACGAGTTGCTGCCGCTGCTGCGAACCGGCTACAACGCGCGGGTAGATGAGGCGCTGGCCCGCCTGGCGGAGCTGGCCGCGGCTTTCGGTCCGCAGGTGAGCGCCCTGGGCGAAAAGGCTCTGGCCGATGTGTTGCTGGAACGTGGCGAGCGGGAACTGACGCTCTCGGCGCCGTTGCTGGCGGCATTAGGCGCCTACCCGGCCTCACTGGCCGTTCGTACGGCCCTGCGCCTGCTGGAATCGCCCATGCAGGAGATGGGCCAGGAGCAGGTGGAGCAGGTTCTGGCCCTGGCCGCCGCCCCTGCCCGTGGCCGGCGGCGCCTGGATCTTCCTGGCGGGCTGCGTGTCTGCCGCCAGTACGACCAGCTCATCCTCACGCACGTTGCGGCTACCACCTCACCCGCGTGCGCCCCGCTGGATGGCCAGGAAGTGCCGCTAGCGCAACCCGGCCGCTCGTGCTTGCCCGATGGCAGCAGCGTATACATCGAGTTTCGCGACGGCGGCCTGGCCGAGCTGCGGAAATTCGCGGCCGGCAAAGATGCCTTTGTCGAAATGATGGATGCCGATCAGTTGGAAGAACCGCTGATCGCCCGACATTGGCGGGCCGGGGACCAGTTTCGCCCTCTGGGCGCGGCCGGCCGGCAGAAGCTGAGCGACTTTTTCATCAGCGCCAAGATCCCCCAGCCCCAGCGCCGGCGCGCCTGGCTCCTGTGCGACCGCCGGGGCCTCATCTGGCTGGCGCCTCACCGCCTGTGCCATCGCGTGCGCGTGACCAAGGCAACGCGGCGGCTGGCGATTATCAGGATTGACCAGTAGATGTACTGCTACTTCAGCTTTGCCAGTTCCGTCGCGAATGCGCGGTAACGTGCCTCGAAGGCGGGCAAGTTGGGATCGATGTAGTGCGCAAAGGCCCGGGGGCCAACCACCGCGGGATAGGCCTGCGGGTTATGCTGCAGGCGGGCCCAGGCCTGGCCATCGATTCCCAGCGCCTCGCCGAGGCGCCCGGCGGCAGCATCATTCAGCATCCGCGCCAAGCCGGCCGCATATTGCGGGTCCTGCCGGATCAACAGCAGCATCGCCCAGAGCTGGCTGTAGTAGTCGGCCCCGTACAGGGCGCTTTCCTGCACGTTATCGCTGGCGCTCATGGCCAGCAGCCGGTCGGCGGGCCGCCAGCGGTCCTGAAGCATCACCTGCCGCAGCGTCATCATCCGCGAGCCGTTGTCGCGGGCGTCGAAGTACACCAGGCCGTTTCGCATCTGGTAGCCTTCGGACTGCACCGCCAGGCCCTCCTCGGCCCAGACCGGCAGGGTCTGCCTGAGGGAATGGTACAGGAACTGGTGCATGCCCTCGTGGGCCGCCACGCTGTAGGTGGATGGGCCGATATCCCAGAAAACGCACGTGCCGGCGTAGCAGTAGCCGCCGCGCTGCACCTTCAGGTACGTGTCGCTGGCGCCGCCGGTGATCTGCTCGGTCAGGCTGGCCCATTCTTCGCGGCTGGCGAAAAGATACACGACCAGCCGCTTTTCGACGCCATGGGTCGCGCTGGCGGGCTGAGCGGCGCCCTCCAAACCGGTCAGCTTCAGGTAGTTGGCCCGCGCCGCCTCCAGAAAACCATTGAGTCCATCGCGCGTGGACGAGGGGCCCAGGGTTGTGAAGACAGTGTAGTGATCGGTGATAAGCTTGTAGCCCGCACCGCCGTTGCGGGCCCAGCTTTCCGTGCGGACAGGCGTACTGGCAACGGCCGGCGGGGTGCTGGCGGCGGGTTTGAAGTCCTGGGTGCAGCCGGCGACCACGAATGCCAGCGCCAGCGCGGCCAAGAGAGAGCGCTTCCAAGAGCGGCCAGAAGACAGGGCGCAAGCTGACTCGGGTCTCATACTGGCGACAAAACTCATGAAACGGATGTTACCCGATGGGACCAGCGAAATGGGTATGGAAAACAGCCACCTCCAGAAGGCAGATCCGGTTTGCGGCGGCAGACCCGGAAGCGTGCGAATCTTCCTCCAAGATCACCATGATCAAGTGTCCATAATGGACAGACTGTAACACTTATCTGCGAACATCGACACACTTTGGCGCCGCCGGTATCATGGCTTGGGCACGAAAGGACCACCATGAAAGATTTCGACCTGCTCAAGCGGCTGACGGAGACCCCCGGCATTCCCGGCCGGGAAGAACGCGTTCGCCAACTCATTCGCGATGAAGCCCAAGGCCTGTTCGATGGCTTTGAAGTTGACGCGATGGGCAACCTTATCTGCCACCGCGGCGGCGCAGGGCGATTGCCAAAACCCGCCGGCAGCCGGCGGGCGGCCAAAGCGGGCAAGCGGATCATGCTGGCCTGCCACATCGACGAGATCGGCTTTTACGTTAAGCACATCGATGACAAGGGTTTCCTGCGTGTGAATCCGGCCGGCGGCTTTGACACGCGGAATCTGCATGCCCGTGCGGTGCTCGTGCAGGGCACGCGCGACTTGGTGGGCGTTCTCAATCCGACTGGCCGGCCGGTGCACCTGGCGTCGGAGGAAGAACGCAAGAAGGTATATAAGATCGGCGAGTTCTTCATCGACCTGGGCCTGCCGGTTGAGCAGGTCAAGCGATTGGTTCGCGTGGGCGACCCGGTGACGCTCCTGGCCCAGACGCGGCAGGTGGGTAAGAGCATCGTCGGCAAGGCCATGGACAATCGCGTGGCCAGTTTCGTCGCCCTGGAGGCGATGCGCAAGGTGGCCAGGAAGGGCACGGCCAACGAGATTCTCTACGTCGCCACGGTGCAGGAAGAAGTCGGCTGCCGCGGTGCCGGGCCGGCGGCTTTTGGCATTGAGCCCGATGTGGCGGTGGCGCTCGATGTCACGCTGGCCTGCGACACGCCGGGGGTGCCGGAGGATGAGGCCGTGTGCCGGTTCGGCAAGGGCGTGGCCATCAAGATCATGGATCGCGACAGCATCTCCGACCGGGCGCTGGTGGATGAATTCATCGAGCTGGCGACAAAGCACAAGATTCCTCATCAACTGGAAATTCTCCCCCTGGGCGGCACCGACGCCGCCACAATGCAGCGCAGCCGCCGGGGCCACAAGACCATTACGCTGTCGGTCCCCTGCCGGTACGTGCACACCGTGACGGAAATGGTCCACCAGGACGATCTGACAAGCGCTATCGATCTGTTGGCGGCATACCTGGCGAAGTGATCCGCCCCGCAGATCTCACAGTTACCTGTGGAGAGGCTGGGGAAAACGTGTCGCGTGGAAGTTGGGCAATATCGGTCAAAAGGACTGGACTGAAAGGTCGCGAGTCGGTCCTGCGCTCACCTTGAATCTGCCGACGGCGCGCAATCAAAGAAACAACAGGTTGTGCACAGCGGCGGAGGTGGTGGTTTCGCTCGCTAAGAGTCTTGCAATACGAGCGTTACGTATTACCGCTTGATTTTCCAAACACATTCCACAAGGTATATGAATATGGAAGAATACATCTAATGTATTCAATACAGACACTTGAGGATGCCTCAAGTGTAAACCGTTTACACTTGAAGCTTGCCCCTGTGCCTCATCGCCACTTCATCACGGCCAGATCGTAGAATCGTCGACCTTGGGCGATATACTTCCGCTCGAAGTTCGTTCCCACGCGTTCGTTTTCTTCGGCCCCGTACGTTCGGGGGAAGGGAACCGTGGCAAACCCTCGCTGGTTCAGGACCACCCATTCGATCTGCCGGGCGTAGTCGCGATGGTCGGTCACGATCGCCACCTCCCCGCCGATGCGAAGCGCGCGGTGCAGAATGCCGACAAAGCGCGGCTGGATCAGCCGGCGTTTGTGGTGGCGAAGCTTGGGCCAGGGGTCCGGAAAGTAAATGTGCACTCGCAGAAGCGAGCCATCCGGTACCTGGTTGCGAAAGAAGACCTCCGCATCCGTCCGCAGTATCCGCACATTGGCCAGATTCCAGCGGGCCATGCGGTCGGCGGCGTGCGTGCAATACTCACGGGCCCACTCGATGCCGATGAAGTTGATGTCCGGCCTCGCCTTGGCACGATGCACCAGGAACGTGCCCTTGCCCGAACCGATCTCGATCTCCACCGGCCGAGGGTTGCCGAACAGGGCGGCAAAATCGACTACTTGACCTTCCTGCTCGCCAAACTCCTGCCCCAGCAGCACCGCCTCCAGGGGCAGCCGGTCGCGCTGATCAGGAGCCGGGGAATTGTCGAGCGGCAAAGGCGGCATCCTTTGACTTGACTTTGGCGGCCTGGGCCGAGCGAAACTCCGCCACACGGGCGGCCATGGCCGTATCGGCCGTGGCCAGGATCTGTGCAGCCAGAACCGCGGCGTTCATGGCGCCGCAGACCCCGATGCCGACCGTGGCCACGGGTACGCCCGGCGGCATCTGCACGGTGGACAGCAGGGCGTCGATGCCGTTGAGCGGCCCGGCCTCCATGGGTACGCCGATCACCGGCAGGGTAGAACCAGCGGCCATGGCCCCCGCCAGGTGTGCGGCCAAGCCCGCGGCGGCGATGATTACCTTGAGCCCGCGCCCGGCGGCGGCGGCGGCAAAGGCGTGGGCCTCCGCGGGTGTGCGATGGGCGCTGAGGATTCGAACTTCAAACGCCACGCCCAGCTCCTCAAGCTGCTGGCTACACCGCTGCATCGTCTCCCAGTCGCTGTCGGAGCCCATGATAATGGCCACCAGCGGCGTTTCACCTTTGTTTGCCTTTGCCATGCCCGCGAGTCCTTACTGGAGAGGTTCGCAACCGGGGGAAGAGTTTAAACGAAGTCTGGGGCGTTGCCAACGCCCTGCCGAGTTACAGATACTTCGCCACGACGGCCGGCAACTCGGCCATCGTGGCGATCGTGTGGTCCGGACGAACCCGGTAAGGCGGCCTCTTGCCTGTGGGGTCCTTGAGCACGGCGATCATGCCGGCGCGCTTGGCGCCGTAAACATCCGCCTTGGGCAGATCGCCCACGAACATCACCTGGCTCGCATGGCTGCCCACACGCCCGCAGGCGGCCTTGAAGATTTTGGGATGGGGCTTGCGAACGCTTACATCGCAACTGTAGATGCGATAGGGCAGCAGCTCCAGCAGGCCCTCGCGCGCCAGGTGGCGGTCCATCACCGCCGCGGGGATAAAGGTGTTGGAGATGATTCCGAGCTTGAGCCCACGGGCGGCCAGGTCGCGCAGCACCTGATCCAGCCCCGGCTCGATCTTGGCCTGGAGGCTCAGCGGCTCGTACCACAGCCAGACCAGTTCGGCATAATGGTCATCGCTGAGCCGATGGCCCATCTGGCGGCTCATCCGCCGCAGGACTTTCATCGAATCGAACTCGCGGCGGACCAGGTCGCTCTTGAAGTACGCCCAGCGAATGGCCCGCAGCAGCCGCCGATGATACGTGGGGAATGACGGCAGCGGCTGGTTCAGGCTGAGCAGGTACTCATAGGTCAGGCGCGCGCCCTGCTCGAACAAATCGATGGTGTCCACCGCGCCGAAATCCAGCAGGGTGTCGCCCAGGTCAAACAGTATTGCCTCGATCCGTGCCATGTCGCCTGCGCACCTTTAACCGAGCAGGAGCGGAATTATACACCTCGACCGCGCGCCCGTCAGGCGGCGAAATTGGCTTATCAACATCCGCGGGCACTTGGTGGCGGCAGTTTTGCTCATCAGGAATCGAGCAAGTCAAATCTCTGGAGGACTCAAAAGCGGAAGCGCGGATTGCCTTCGACGTCCACGCTGTAGAACTGCCCGGGCACGAGCTTGACGCGGTTCAGCGCGCCGCTGAAGCGCTGCGTGAGCAGCCGGAGCAGCCCGCCGCGAAGCAACATCTCCAGTTGGTACCGGTGCGGCGCCGAATCGACCAGCACGGTCAACGTGCCGCGGGCGAAGCTTTCCAGGGCGGTGTGTTGGCGGAATTCCTCAGGAATGATCTCATCCCACGCGCCGGCCAACTCGCCAAGCTGGCGAACGCGCTTGCGGAGCGTGTGCTGCATCAGCATGGCCAAAGGGCCGCCAAGCGGCGTCGTCGGATCGGGCCGTTGACGATTCTGCCAGGCGGTTCGTAATTGTCTGTCGTCCATGACGGTAATTCCGAAACAGAAGCTAAATTCACGAATTCAAATCAAGACGCAAGAGCAAACGCTCCTTCTTCTCTTCGGTATAAGGGGCCCTGCAAGACAACTTTGGAAATCTGGATTCTGGTTTGCCCCGGCGTCTTCGGCTTGGCAACCCGATTTGCTTTTACCCCAAATCCACCGGCATCAGCACGTACAGAAAGTCGGTGCCGCTGCGCAGCAGCCCCGGCCGGTTGGGTGCGGTGAACTCGAAGTTCACGGTTTCGTTGGAAATCACCTTCAGGGCATCCACCAGGTACGCCGGATTGAAACCGATCTCGATGGGCTCGCCCTCATACTCCACCGCCAGGGTGATTTCGGCCTCGCCGGTTTCGGGGGCGCGGCTGGTCAGGGTCAGCGTGTCGCCGTTGAAACTCAGGCGGACGCCCTTGGACTCCTCGTTGGTCAGCAGGGCCGCCTGGCGAATGCGGTGGAGGAACATGCCCGTGTTGAGCGTGGCCTTGCGGTTGCACTCGCGCGGGATCACATCGCCGTACTTGGGGAAATTGCCCTGGGCCAGGTTGCCCACGAGGACCGCGTTGGCCGAGCGGACCAGGATCTGCGTCTCGCCGATGCGGGTGGCCAGGGCCTGCTCGGTGCCGCCGGCCACGCGCTGGATGAGGCTCATCAGCTTGGTCGGCACGATGGCCGAGGCGCTCCGGCTGGCCGCACTGGCCAGCGCGCCCTTGCACAGGGCCAGCCGCCGGCCATCGGTCGCCACGAGCTGGAGCTTCTTGTCGGCCACTTCCCACAGCACGCCGCTGATGGCGTATCGCGAATGCTCCTTGGCCGTGGCGAAAAGCGTCCGCGTGATCATGCCGGTCAGCACGTCGGAGGCCACCTCGGCATCGGGGGCCTCGAGGAAGTCGGCCACGGGCGGAAATTCCGCCGGATCATAGCCGTATATGGTGAAGCGGCTCCCTGAGCCGGTGATGGTGCAGGTTTCCTTCTCCACCGCGATGGTGAGCGTATCTTCCATGCTCTCGCGGACGATCGCGGCCAGGCGGTCGGCGGGTACGAGGGCCTCGCCCTCCTTCTGGATTTCCACCTGCGGCAAGCTGTAGCGGCAGGCGACTTCCAGGTCCGTGGCCAGCAGGGTCAGTCGCCCGTCGGCGGCGATCAGCTTGACACACTGGAGCACCGGCTTGGGCGTCCTGCCCGCCACGATGCTGCCGACCAGACTTAGTCCCTCCGCCAGTGCGTGGGTTTGCGCGATGACTTTCATCATCCATGCCTCAAAAGGGGGAGCGATTCCGGCGCGACTCGCCGGTGGAATGCCCACGACGCTCCCGGTGTCCAGCCCGTTTATACGATTGCAAATTGCGAATTGCAAATTGCAAATTAAAGAGACGGGGGTCCCGGATTTTTTCTCTGGGAAACTCGCAATTTGCAATTGGCAATTTGCAATTCTCCCCGGCCACAATGGAGCCCTGTCCCATGGACCGTCTTCCTGAAAAACTGGCCGGCCGCTTTATCGTGCTTGACGGCCCCGACGGGGCGGGCAAGAGCACGCAGATGGCGCTCCTGGCCTCGTGGCTGCGCGACCAGGGCGTGCGCACGGTGCTGGCCATCGATCCGGGCGGCACGGCCATCGGGCAGCGCATCCGGCAGATCCTGCTGGACCGTGCGGCGGGCGAAATGGACATCACCTGCGAAATGCTGCTCTACATGGCCAGCCGGGCCCAGCTCGTCGCCGAGATCATCCGCCCGGGCCTGTCGGCCGGGGCGTGCGTGCTGTGCGACCGCTATATTTCGTCCACCCTGGCCTACCAGGGCGCCGGCGGGGCCGATGTGGAAACCATCCGCACCATCGGCGACCTGGCCGTCGGCCACACCTGGCCGGACCTGACGATCATCCTGGATGTCGAGCCCCAAAAGGGGTTGGCGCGCGTGGACCGCGACCTGGACCGCATCGAGGCCCGCGGCCTGGAATACCACCGCCGGGTGCGCGAACTTTTCCTCCGCCAGGCGGCGGGCGATCCGGCACACTTCACCGTTGTCGATGGCTCGGGCGACCCCCTCAGCGTGGCTCAGCGCCTGCGCGAGGTGATTTCTAATTGGCATTTCGGCTGATTTTATTGGATGGGAGTCAAGAGTGAAGATGTCTGGCTGACCAGATATACAATGCTGATTCCATGGAAGACACCAATACGCATGCGCTTTCTCTTCGGCCTTTCGGCGCAGAGGGCCCGTAATCTGGGGCAAAGAGCCACCAAAGAGCCTGATGCGGGAATTTGATGGTCGCCGTAGTAGCTTTCTGTCTTCTCTGGAAACTAACCGGAGCCGTACATAGCCTTGGTATTTCATCTTCTTCGATCCCGTCAGTTTCCTCGCTCAGCATAACCTCGATTTGATCAGAATTGATTCCCCGCTCAAGCGCCCAAACGCGTTCGGATTGTATGCGGAGTCTCCTGGCATCTCGGCACTCGATTACGCAGATTGTGTCACTCTCCGAGATCCATTTCAGACCGTGGACCTGCTGCCTAAGCTCCATTCGGCCATCGCTTTCAATTGTAGCGAACTGTAAGTTCCGCATATTTTCCC
>PMYD01000015.1 GCA_003171335.1 Phycisphaerales bacterium | reverse complement strand
AATTGATATAGTTATGAAACAATATAAAGGAGTGAAGTTAAGAAGACAGATTTTTCCGATTTATAAATTGTTGGCATGACAAAACCGGATATTCCTAGTGTTGGCATTAAAACGACATCTCCTACTGCGGCCGCTTAGCCAGAGGTTCGCTCTGGCGGCGTTTAGGGGAACGACCGATCTTCAGGGCAACTCCTATTATCAAGGACCGCATTGCGGGGCGGCCGGTTTTCTCGGCCGCTGTCGACCACGGGAGTTTGGCGGGCCTTCATGCTCCGTGGCGGCGGTCAGTTGCCTGAACATCTCGCGCCTCCATGCGTGGTCACGTTCCATACTCCGTGTATTTACCTACGTTTCACCCCTACCGTTGGGTTCGTCGGATTTTGTTTTTCTCAGTTCATTCGGTACTGGAACCGTTGAACTTTGAAAGACTTAATGGGCGGCCGACCCGGCAATCGGACGTGGCAAGGGAGAGGGTCGCACAGGCTTTCCGCCTTGGGTTCGACCTGCCTCCAAGAATCCTCGCCATCGCACGACCCTCGCTTTGGGTTTGCTCGCCGTGTCTAGAGCACTTTTGCTTTTCTTGTAGCGGTCGAAAGGCCTAAAAATGACTGTTTTTAGGCCATTTCCAGCAAGAACATCGCTACACGATTTGTTAACCTGCTCTAGCGTCGGCACCCGTGCGAAACTGGCTGCCAAGCCCGTTCGCAGACGGCAGACGACGTTTGGCCCGAATAGCTCCCGTGTTACGCCCGAACGAATGCGATGCATCTAGCGGAAGGTTTGCAGCGGATGGCGATGAAGCATTGCCTCACCCGGCTCCAAGCCTCACGTGTTTCCCATGTAGCGTCCGATAACTTTCGCGTCAATTATCGTTTTTGAAAAAACTTTCAAATTCTCGGCCAAAAGGGCGTGAATCGCTCTTCAACTGTGTTATTGAAGCGAGTTTACAGAGACCGATAGGCGGCCAGAATTTTTTGTTCCGGACAAGAAGCATCAAGGCGCCATTGCTTCTCGCGCTGCCCTTGTTCGTGCCTCGGTGTTGGAGGTTGGGGCTCGGTTGGGTATGGTATGAGCGTCGGCAGCGCCCGGCGGAGCGGCCGCCGGAGGTTTTTTGCAGCCGCCGCCGCCAGCATCGCTGTTAATCGAGATCCATGAGCCATCTACCACCCGCCGCCGAGCCGGCACCCGCACCCGGCCAGGTCCCCGCCGGACTGGGGCTACTGGCCTGGGATGGCATTGGCGTATTCATTCCCTGCGACTGGTCCATCGGCCGCCACGAGGGAGATAGCTTGTTCGGTTCCCTTCGGGTGGATGGGGCCGAGCAGGTGATGCTCCGCGTCCGCTGGTGGCAGGCGCCCAAGCGATTCCACCTTGATAACGTGGCGATGCAGTTCCAGCGCAGCCTGGTAAACCAGGCCAGATCGCAACGCAAGGGCGCACCGGGGGCGACGGCCGCCGAGCAGGAAGGGCAGGCCGCGGATCCCAAGGACATCGTGGTCGTGCCGACGACGCGGGTGAAGCTTCCGACCCGGCTGGGAGATCAGGCCCAGGCGTTCGTCTCCGGGGCCGCGATGCGCCGGGGCGTCGAGCCGTCGAAGGTCAGCAATATTCTGGTGGCCGCGTATCGCCGCGATCTGAAGCGTGCGGCGGTCTGGCAGTTCATCGTGGGCCGGGATGGCCCTTCGTTCGAGCAGATCAACCGCATGGTCTCCGGGCTCATGATCCAGGGCCTGGAGCAGTGGCGCGACTGGCAGGTGCTGGACATGGCCTTCCAGGCGCCGCCCGCATCGCGGCTGGATAAGGCCGTCTTGGCCAGCGGCGTGTGCTACTTCCGCTTCGAGTGGCGCCGCACGCGCGTGGGGCTGCGGCGGTTCAGCGCCGCCAATGCCGTCATGGACCGCCTGGAGCCCCAGGAAGAGGATCTGGTTCGCTGGTGCCGCGGCGCGTACGCCAACGAGTTTTTCGACCTGCGCTACCGCATTGAGTCCAAAGCCATCGATACCGATCATCACGCCTTGATCCTCAAAGGGCGCAAGCGCCTGCTGGCGCCGCTGGAGATGCGCTGGGTCATGGCCCGCCATCGCAAGCTGCCTCGACAGATCGAAATCTACTGGGACAAGCCCGCCAACAAGATCTGCTGTTTTGAAATCGCCAAGTTGACCGGCGGCAATGAGGCGATCATCCGGCAGATGGTCAAGTCGTACCGGCCGGTGCTGGATGAGCCGCCGCCCGCCGCCACCCTGGCGCAGCGCGGCGAGGCGCCCCGCACACCCCGCCAGCGCTCGCTGGCCGCACGAATCCGGCGCTCGCGCGACGTCACCTGGCACTTGAACGATCATGACCGCGTGGTGCTCCAATACGAGCACGTTCGCCCGCTGGGGCTGCGGCTGCTGCGGCTCTTAGCCCAGCAGCCAACCACCTCCCGAGAGATGCGCAAGGTGGAACTGGACCTGATCGGCTCGATCATCTGGCAGGCGTGCGATGGCAAGACCCGCGTCCGCGACATCATCGAGCACGTTCACCGCGAGTTCAGAATCTCACCGCGCGAGGCGGAGGTCTCCGTGACCGAGTACGTCAAGACGCTGGGCAATCGCGGCTGGATTCTTCTGGAAATGCCACCGAAATGAGAGCACATAGGAGATCGAAAGAGGACACAAAGATCACGAAGAACACAAAGAAAGCCGATGCGTAGAAAACCAAACAAGATTCTCATGCAACGAGAACGTATCTTGCTTTGAGCTAGTTTCTTACTATTACCGTTCTTCATTATCTTTTTGCCTTTGTTTTCTCCGTGTTCTTCGTGATCTTTGTGGTCTTTGTGTAACTCTTCGGATTCAGGAGGACTGACCGGAGGCGTAATGAAAGCATCACCGCAGATCATCGTGGCCGGGCACATCTGCCTGGACATTATTCCTGACCTGTCGGCCGTCGCCGGCGGCCTGGGCGCCATCCTCGTGCCGGGCAAGCTCGTCAATATCGGGCCGGCGGTAGTCTCGACGGGCGGGCCGGTGTCCAACACGGGCCTGGCGCTGCACCGGCTGGGACTGAACGTGAGCCTGATGGGCAAAGTGGGCGATGACATCATCGGCCGGACCGTCCTGGAGGTCGTGCGCGGCCACGGGGCCGGGCTGGCCGAGGGCATGATTGTCGCCCGGGGCGAACACACCTCGTATTCGGTGGTGATGAGCCCGCCGGGCGTGGATCGCATCTTCCTGCACTGCACCGGCGCGAACGACACGTTCTGCACCGAGGACATCGACTACGCCGCCCTGGCCTCCGCGCGGCTCTTCCATTTCGGCTACCCCCCGCTCATGCGGCGGATGTACGAGGATGGCGGCGTGCAACTGGCCGCACTCCTGGCGCGGGCGAAAGCCGCCGGGCCGACCATTTCGTTGGACATGGCTTTCGTCGATCCCGCCTCGCCGGCGGGCCGAGCGGACTGGCCGGGCATCCTGGCCAAGGCGCTGCCGCACGTGGATGTTTTTGTGCCCAGCCTGGATGAGACGCTCTTCATGCTCGACCGAGCGCGCTTCGCCCGCCTCCAGGAAGCCGCCGGCACGGAAAACGTGCTCAGTCACGTAAACGGCCGCCTGCTGGCCGAGCTGTCCGATCGCCTGCTGTCGATCGGGCCGGCCATCATCATGCTCAAGCTGGGCGACCAGGGCACGTACCTGCGGACCACCGGCGACCCCCAGCGCCTCGCGGCCGCGGGGCCGTGCGGACCGTGCGACATGAAGAACTGGCTCGGGCGCGAGCTATTGGCGCCGTGTTTCAGCGTCGAGGTCGTGGGCACCACCGGTTCGGGCGATTGCACCATCGCCGGTTTTCTGACAGCGCTGCTGCACGGGCTTTCGGCCGAGGGCGCCATGACCGCCGCCGTGGGGGTTGGCGCGTGCAATGTCGAGGCGGCCGACGCGACCAGCGGCATTCCGCATTGGGATCGCGTGCAGGCGCGGATCGCCGCCGGCTGGAAACGGCGGCCGGTGCGGCTGGAACTGCCGGGCTGGAGGCACGATGCCCAAAGCGGCCTTTATCTGGGGCCGAACGACAAATCCCGCAGCTAGGTGCCCGGAGCTAGGTGCCACGGCTGCGTTGTTTGCAGCCGTGCGCCGCTCACTCTCAACTGGACGGCAGGTCCCGCGGAAACCAAAGAACCTTTCGCTTCGCCGCTTGGCACGGCGCACGGGTGTCGACAACGCACCCGTGGCACCGCCAGCCAGGCGGCCCCTCAGAAACCAAAACTTCCGTCCCTATTTGTACCGCCCATGCTCCGCCGCCACCTCGTACATGGCCAGCGCGTTTCCCGTCGGCGTATTGTCCTGCAGGCAATGCGTGGGCGCAAAGCAATACCCGCCGCCGGGCATCATGATATCCAGCGTGCGCCGGCAGTAGGCGATGGTGTCTTCCACCGTGCCGGTCGCCACGGGGCCGGCGGTGCTGATGCAGCCTTCAAAGGCCAGCCGGCCGCCGAAGGTTCGCTTGAGGTACTCCGGTTGCATCTTCACCGCCTCGGGCTGCAGCGTTTCCACGGCGGTAATGCCCATTTCGATGAAGTCCTCGTACGCCCAACTGCTCGAGCCGCAGGTATGCACCATGATGGGGATGTTGAACGACTTGGCCAGGTCCACGAACCGCTGGTGCAGCGGGCGAAGGCGCGCGCGGTACAGGTCCAGGCTGATCATGGGCCCGATCTGCGTCCCGAGATCCTCGCCGGTGTACAGCAGGTTGATCTGGCCGCCGGCCGCTTCGAGTACCCGCCGCAGCATTTCCAGGTTGATCTCGCTCCGCCGCCGGGCCAGCAGCATGCCGGCCGGGTCATCGCTGATCAGGTCGATGAGCGTCTGCTCCATGCCGCGCAGCATGCCGTTGCCGTTGATGATGTCCGGAATGCCCGCCCCGCCGACCACCAGGGCGAAATCCCGGCACTGCCGGCAGCGTGCGGCCACCTGGCTGTAGTCGTAGTTGTCTGGACTGGGCAAGGGCCAGTCGGCGACTTGCTGCTCGTCGGCCTCGCGCAGCGGGAAATCGCACTGCTCCCAGTATCCGCCGGATTCGTGCTGGATGTACCGGCGGTGAATGCCCCATTCGTCGATGCTGCGATCTGGAACCTCCGCGTGCAACCTTTTACCCGCATACGAGGCCCACACGCGGCGAAAGTCCACGCCCAGGGCCTGCAGCAGGCCGTCACCATCGTTAGCCGCCAGGCGGAAATGCTGCTTCAACCGCTTGTCAATGCCGGGATTGGCGGAATAGTCGATCGGAACCCTGTCGGCAGGCCGGCTGGCCAGCGTCGTCAACACGCGCTCTTTCGGCGTCATTCCACGATCCTTTCCCGGCAGGCAGAAACGCACCGCCAGCAAAAAACGTAGCACGGACACTCGCCCGTGAGTCGCACGGCCATCTTGACCGTGCTTCCGGCAGTTTTCTTGCACTACTCGTTATTGCGCACGACGGGCTATGTAATATGCGCATATGCGCATATTGTAATATTCTGCCGCAACTGACTGTACCACAGCGGGTAATAAATATGCGCGCGGCGCATAATCGGCGCATAATCGAAATATCCGGAATTTTGCCCAAATTTCATAGAAGCCGTAGATGCCTGTCTGCATGGGTCTGTGCGCATACTTTCCACGCAGTTCGGGTGGTTTGGATTTCAATCAACAAACCTCCTCGCGGCCGCCTTTTGGCGGCCTTTGATCGCGTAACCCATCCAGCCCGGCCAAAGCCAGGCGCTCGCCCAACCTGATCCGCAGCCGAACGCTGATTGTCGCGCCTGAGTATACCGTGGAAATCCACGGAGTCAAGGAGATTTCAGCAAGGGACTGGCTCCTTTTCCCGCGTCTTCTGCGGAAAAAGGTGCCTGTCTCGCCGCGGCCCGCCGCGGTCCCCGCCGCGGCCAAAGGTCCCAGTCCCGCAGCGTCCATCCTTTTTCATTGCCCGCCAGCGACCCCCTGCATACATTACTTTCCATGCCGCGCACGGTCAGGACATCGGTGGGTGGGATTGCCTATCACGTACTGAATCGTGGCAATGCGCGCCAACCGGTCTTCTTCGACCGGCGCCAAGAATGGCGAATTGAGTATGTGTCCCTCGAACTCCTCGAACTCCAAGCTTCCTTGTCAAATAAGGACTTACGGTGATTCATACTGACTCAGAATCAAGAATCAGCGTGCTTGGGCGTCTTTTCAGCCAAGAATTGGATCTAAGGAAGCTCGCCGTGCAATCAATATTCATCCGGTGTCTGAGATATCGCAAGATCGCGCCCTCGTGGCCGGCGTGCGTTCGAGCGTGGCGGGCATCGATGTTGCCGCCAGGAGGGAAGAGGCGGCCACCAAGTTATCCCTATGGCTGCACCAGCCGACGGATTACATCCACCTGCGGGATGGGGGCGAAGATAAGGAAGGCGATGTTGGCGGCGGTGATCAGGTCGTACGGCCAGGTCATCCGCGGCCAGCGCCAGAGTTTGATGCGGTCCAGCCAGGCGCCTTGCCGCGGGTCTTCGACGATGGTGCGGCCTTCCAGCAGGTCGCGCGTGCACTTGATCCGCCGCCAGGCGGTGAAGGCCGGGCTGATCGCCTGCTGCCAGAGCATGGCGGGAACGTTAAAGGCGAAGAGCGAGATGAGCACCGCCGCCATGCGCTCGCCGCGCTGCCAGTAGCCGGCCTTGAAGTTGGGCACCAGCGATTCAGCGCGGGCGCGGGTGTAGCTGATGAGGTAGGCGTTGCACAGGCTCATCATCGCCAGCAGCGTATAGGTGGCGTTGGCCCGCCAGGCGTAATAGAAGCCGATGCCGGCGAAGATGGCGAAATCGCTGAGCCGGTCGATGGTGCTGTCGAGAAACGCGCCGAACTTGGTGCTGGAGTTGCCCAGCCGGGCGACGGCCCCATCCAGCATGTCCGTGGCCGAGGCGAGGATCAGGCATGTTGCCGCCCACAGGTTCCGAGTTCCGAGAGTTCCGGGGAGTTCCGGGAGTTCCGCGGGAGTTCCGGGGGAGTTCCGG
>PMYD01000006.1 GCA_003171335.1 Phycisphaerales bacterium | reverse complement strand
ATAACTTAATGCGCGGCGTATTATTCGAACTGGGTTGGTTTTCCATTATGGTTCATAGTCTTCGCCCCCGACTATGTCGGCCTGGGGTGGGGCCTTTCATTCTTCAGCTTCGAGGCCTTTCGCCGGTTAACAGACCACCTTTCACTGGCTTGGGAGGTTCCACTGGCATGTTTGGGGTACATCAGTTTCCTTCTGGGCTTGTCCGCACATTGGTACGTGGGCCTGCGCCGCTGGCGGCTAGGTTGGCTGCTGCCGCTTGGCCTGCTATTGATCAATGCCGGTTTTGCTTTGTGGGGCTACTTCACACATTTCTACAAATAGTTGCCCTGTCGTTATTGCCGGGTGCCGTGGCTGCATCTTTTCGCGAGACTGTCCGATAATTCCCCGGGCCCTTTCCTTGAGAATAGCCACGGGCGCAAGCCCGTGGAACTCAAGGCCTTAAGAATCCCAGAGCCCCAGCGGGGCGGTTGGGGGCGAGCGGCTCAATCGCCCCGCTGGGGCTCTGATCCATCCTGGCCATCCAACCCCGGGCTCGCGCCCGGGGCTATTCTCAAAGGATTCTGCCAACGAATTGTCGGACGCCCTCGCATCTTTTTGCAGCCACGCGTCATCAGAACGTCCCTGCGCAGACACGTGGCTGCAAAAGAACGCAGCCACGGCACCCAGGCTATTGCAGCCATCGGTTCAGATGATTCATTTCGGTTGATTGAAAGGAATTTCCGTCAGGTGCCACGGCTGCGTCGTTTGCAGCCGTGCGCCGGATGCGCCGCCGCCAGGCACAGTTGCCCTGGTACCCATCAATCGTCCGTTTGTCCGGATCGCACAGCGCACGGCTGCAAACGACGCAGCCGTGGCACCCCGGAACAGGTGACATTTCCAGTCGGGGCGGCAGACCTTCACGTGGACAAACCGGCGCCCCCCGCGCATAAGCACGGGACGGCAAGCCGGCCTCTATAGGCTCAACCTGCCGTCCCGTGCATCGTGATCCGCGAGCGTGTCTCTCCTTACCGCCGCGGAGTTATAAACAGATCATTACCGCGTGGGCGTCCGCGAATCGGGCTCCGTGGTCAGCTCGTAGATGCGCCGCTGCGCGTAGCTGATGTTGCTCGTGTTGAAGGGCTCCAGTTCCACGGCCGCCCGGTATAGTTCCAGGGCCTTGCCGCGGTTGTGCAGGCGCTGGTCGGCGATAACCGCCGACTGGAAGTGCGCGGGCTGTTGCAGATACGGGTCGTATTGCCAGGAGCGCTCGTACCACTGCATGGCGCGGTAGTCCTGGCCCAGGTCATCGTAGATCTGCCCCACGTAGAAGGCCGACAGGGCGATCTTCGTGCTGGCGGGGAACTGGCGGATGAGCTGCTGGAACTGCTCCAGGGCGATCTTCAGCTTGGGGTAGTTGTACACCGGCGCCAGGAAGCTGGCCATGGAGTAATTGTGGTGCGCCTTGGCGAACAGGGCGTCGGCCTCATCGCTGGCCTCGGTGGGCCGCAGGTTCTCCGGCGGCACTTCGACATCGAGGAAGAACTCATACTGCCGCACCGGATCGAACCGGTAGGCGATGCTGTGGGCCATCTCGGCCTTGAAGGCCGCCGTCGGGTTGCCCGTGTTGGGCTTCAGCTTGAGATAGTACGCCCGCAGGTCGTCCACGCGGGCGATCCAATCGCGGCGGGCGTCGATAACCATCTCGGCCAGCGTCACCTCCAGGCGGCCCGGCTCCTTCTCTACGAGCGATGGGCCCGGCTCGGCGGGCGCGGGCTTGAGGCCGATGTACTTGAAGGTGACCGAGCGCTTGATATTGCGCAGCTCCTGCTCGACCCATTGCTCCTTGGCGTAGTTGCCGGTGCGGGTGTAATACTCGCCCAGCAGTTTGAGGCGGTACTTGTACACCTCCAGGGCGTTGAGCATCGACTGGGCGGCTTCCACCTCGCCCAGCTCGGCCGGCTTGATCTGGCGCACCCAGTCGCCGTTGGCATCGGAGGGCGGCGGCTTGGGCATATCGCAACCGGTCTGGGACAGCACGGCGACAACCACGGCCGCCAACAGTGTTGTAATGGTCCACTTCATGTCTTGCGCTCCTTCGGCAGACAACCTCTTCGTCCCTTGGTCCTCTGGTCCTCTTGTTCTGACGTGCCGCCCGGGGGGCGGCGCGATGGGCGTATTATGCGCGCGCCAAGCCGGTTTGTCACCATTGCGCCTCGGCAAATGGCGAGCCATCCGATTTTGGCTTGGGCTTGGGCAGCGTGTCGACGATCGCCGCCGCCAGGGCCAGGTCGGCCGAGGTGGTGATCTTGATATTCCGCACATCCCCCACCACCACCGCCACGGGGTAGCCGGTGGCCTCGACCAGCCGGGCATCATCCGTGGCGGCGCCGGTGGCCTTGGCGTAGGCCGCCATAAGCAGGTCCTTGCGGAACACCTGCGGCGTCTGGGCCTCCCACACGCCCTCCAGCCGCTCCAGCGTCTGCTCGATGCGATAGCGCCGCCGCGGGGCCGCCGCCACTTTCTCGCCCAGAATGGTCACACCCTGCGGCGTCTCATCCGTAACGGAAACCTTCTTCAGCGTGCCCTGCACCGGGCAGGCCAGGATGGCTGCCCCGCTCGCCCCGGCGGCCGCGAAAACCTCATCCACCCAGAGCGGGCTGACGCAGGGTCGGGCGGCATCGTGCACGGCCACAAAATCGGCCTCGGGGGAGACTTTGGCCAGGGCGTTGCGGACGCTGTCGGTCCGCTCCGCGCCGCCATCGACCAGGGTGACGCCCATCAAGCCCAGGTTGCCGCCGAAGCGCTCGGCCACGCTGGGCCGGTCCTCGGGGCTGACCACCAGCAGGATCTGGCACACATCCTCGCGGTTGGCGAACAGCTCCAGCGCGCGGATGAAGATCGGGCGGCCCTTGAGCCGCTCGAAGACCTTGTTCTGGCTGCCGCCAAACCGTTTGCCCCGGCCGGCGGCCGGCACGATCACGCTGACTTTCATGCCTTGGTCTCGCGAAGGGGCGCTCGGTGCTCCGCCTCCTCCACCTTGCCGAAGACCATGCGGCCGGCGGAGGTCTGGAGCGTGCTGGTGACCAGGATGCGGGCCTCGGCGCCGATCAGCGGCCGGCCGCCATCGACGACGACCATGGTGCCGTCATCCAGGTATCCCACGCCCTGCGTGGCCTCTTCGCCGGCCTTGATGATCCGCACGATCATGGGCTCGCCGGGCAGCACCACGCTTTTAAGCGCGTTGGCCAGGTCGTTAATGTTCAGCACTTCCACGCCGCGAAGCTGCGCCACCTTGGAAAGATTGTAATCGTTGGTCATGATCCGCCCCCCTAGTTCGCGGGCCATGGCGATGAGCTTGTGGTCGACATTCGGGGCGGCCTCTACTGCCGGGCTGGACGATTCGGCGATGGCCAGGTCGATCTTCTGGCTCTTTTGCAGCCGGCTGAGTACGTCCAGGCCGCGCCGGCCGCGGTTTCGCCGCAGGCGGTCGGCGGAATCCGCCACGGCCTGCAGTTCCGTCAGCACGAAGCGCGGCACCGTGAACTGGCCTTCGAGGAATCGCGTCTCGGCCACATCCACAATGCGGCCGTCGATGATGACCGAGGTGTCCAGCAGCACCGGCTTTGGACCCTTGGCCTGCCGGGTGAATTCCACGTACGGGATGATGAAACGGAAGTCATCCTTCGTCTGGAGGATGAAACTGATGCACACGAAGACCGTGATGGCGCCGATCAGCACGCGGATCAGTTGTGTGACCGGCGAATCCTCGGCCTTAAAGACGCTGGCGACCACCGTAACCACCAAGCCCAGCACGTACCCAATGGCCAAGCCGGCCAGCAGCCCAAAAAAAAGGCCCGACAAGGCTTTGAGGTTCTTGCGGCGCCACAGGTAGTCGCCGGCAATCACCAGCAGGCCGATAATCAGCGGAGCGACCAGGAAGAAAGTCAGGTTCCGTCCGTATCCCAGAACCTTGATGACTTCATCTTTCGTAGCGACCAGAAACGCCAGCGCCACAACCACTACCAGGAATACCGCCCGGACGAACCAGAGCACCATGGCCGTCTCCCTTATGAACGCGGAATCATCGAACTGTGCCCAATAATCGGTGCATCATAACAACAGCGCAATCTTAACAAAACGGCAATCCCACCCGGAAGATTGCGTATTGCCGAAAGCCGATGCCCCACTGGGAACGTAGCATGGGCGTCTCGCCCATGAGTCCCAGGGGCGTCTCGCCCATGGCTCGCATGGAGAAACGGCCGGAGCACGGCCAAGATGGCCGTGCGACTCACGGGCGAGACGCCCGTGCCACGATCGGAGCTTGTTCGGTGGATTCAAATAGGCAATCGCAAGTCAGCAATCAGAACCAGGCCAAGAACAGGAGCTGCAACGTGGCCGTAAGCCTGTCATGGCATCAGGATTCTCTTTTCGGTAGACTCTCCGCATGCCCGTAGCCTATTCCGTCGAAACCTGCCGCAACCTCGAGCAAGCATTCACTGACGCCGGCGTGCTGCGCCCGCGGCGGTTGGAACGCTATGAGGCCGGCACGGAGTTGACATACGATGTCACCGGCGTCGTGCCCGCCACGAAGGCGGCCGTGCGCGTGGCGATCGAGCGTTTTGTCGGCGGCGGCTTTGCCGGGCAGGTGTATCGCGTCAAGGTGCTGGCCATCGACGGCGAGCCGATCGCCGGGCTCACGGTCGGCGGTTCATACGCCATGAAAATCCTCATCCCGCCGGCCGCCGGGTCGGTGCGGTTTCGAAATCTCATCTACGCGCTTGGATATCAGGCGCCTTTCTCGCTCCAGGTCAACCCCGACGCGGCCCGCGCCGGCGCGCTGTGGCAGAAGTTCATCCGCCGCGCCGCTTCCATCGAGTTTGGCACCGAGGCGGCGGTGGTCGATATCCTGGCCACCTTCGTCGATCCCGGCATGGGCAGTTGCGGCGAGCTGAGCGAATGGCTTGACGGCCGGCCGTGGCGCTTCGAGGTGGATGACAACCTCACCGCCCGCGCCCGCTGGAATGTCCGCGAGGAGCTGATCCAGGATCACCTGGGCTCCCCCGAATACCGCGCCAAGAAGGCGTTTATGGCCCGCCTGGTGGAGTTGTTTCACCGCCTGGGAGCCCACGAGCTGGCCCGCCAATATGAGTGGTGGACCTGCAAGAGCCAGCCCAATGTCCTGAAGCGAAATGCCAGCGAGGCCCCGGATGAAGGTCTCACCGCGGTGGATTTCCGCGCGGGGTTGGCGCTCTTGGCCTGGCTGCCCATGAGCCCGGGGGATATCAAGCTCATCGCCCAGGGCCTTTGGCGGCGCGGCAGCCTAGTGCAATTTGACCGCGGCGATCTGGGCCGGCTGTCAAATTACATCGCCTTGAACCGCGAGCATTTCACGGACATGCTCGACGCGCTGGCGGAACTCAAACGAGTCGACCCGGCCTACCGCCAGAGCCAGCTCGACCTGACGCATCACGGCCTGCGGCCGCTGCACGATAAGAATCTCCGCGGCCATATCCTCGACGGCGCCCGCCGGGCGTGGCAGGTCTCTAACAAGGCGGATGCCGCCGCTTCGGCGCGCCTGAAATCGAGCACGCTGCTGACCATCCTGTTTGCCCTGCTGGGCCTGATGCGCGGCCTGGCCTCCATCGCCATGTCGCTGGCGCTGCTGGCGGCGGTGGTTTTCGCCGCCGGGGCGATCGGGCACAAATGGCGTCACACGCTGCTGAGCTGGGCAGGCCTGGCGGCCTGTGCGGCGGTGGCGGCGGTCCTGTTGAAACTGCTCGCCGGTGCTGCGCAAAGCCTCTGGGGCCGCGCCGACCTCCGCCGCCATTACGGGCGGATGCTCGGCAGCCTGAAGTATTTCGGCCAGGCCATGCGGGCGCATCGCGCCGAGGCGCTGATCCGCTGGCACCGCGCGGGCCGCGTTTCCGCCGCCCGCGCTGAAACGCTGGTGGGCTGTCCCGTGCGCTTTGCCGTGCATTCGGTGCTGGCCGTGCTGCCGGCGGGTCTGCACCGCATGCTGACGGATGTCGGTTACGCGCTGGCCCGCCTGAAGTTCTTCATCACCCGCCCGATCACGCTGTACTTCAACGCCCAGGCCCGCGAGCAGTGGATGCGCGATATGGTCGATGACGGCCTGGCGCACGGCATGCTCACGGATGACGAGGCGGCGACCATCCGCGGGCAGCTTTCCGAGCCGTTCATCCAGAAGTACCTCAAGAGCCTGGCCGTGCACGTGTGCACGCTGCCGGTGACGCACGTGGTGGCGACGGTGCTGGCCGTGGTGCTGATCCTTAAACACCCGGAGTGGACCTCCGCCGAGGCCTGGGCATACGGGTGGCTGGTGCTGGGGGCGTTTCAGATCACGCCCATTTCCCCTGGCTCGCTGACCCGCGGGCTGTACGTGACCTACCTGGTCATCCGCGAGCGAAACTACCGCGACTACAAGCTGGCGATGTGGATGGGCTTCTGGAAGTACATCGGGTACCTCTCCTTCCCGCTGCAGATGGCCTCGCGCTACCCGACGATCGCCCGCTTCATGGCCGGCCGCTGGGCCACCGGCGCGGTGCACGTGCTGCCCGTCTTCGGCGAGCACGGCGCCCTGGCCGAGCATGCCATGTTCGATCTCTTCTACAACCGCCCGCTGACGCTCCGCCGGCAGATGCTCCGCCGCGCCGAGCTGCGCAAAGACCGCGTGCCGCGACACTGGCACCTGCCGCTGGTGGCCCTGGCCGCCTGGGCCGCCTGGTGCTGGATGCCCCCCGGCACCGGAAGGCTGATCCTCTCCGGCGTGACAGCCGGCGCGCTGACATGCCTGTTGGCCGGCGGCGCCCAGGCGCCACGGCGCATCCTCATGGGCGGAGGCGCCGCTTTGCTGGTAGCGCTGGTCAGAATCGGCATCGACCTGTACGGTCTGCTGGCCCTTCACCACCCCTGGCCGCCGGGCACCTTGCTGAAGGCGTTTTCCGCCACGCTGCTGGGTCTGCTGGCGGCGGCGGCGGTAGAATTGGCACGCGGCGAGCCGGAAAAACCGAAGCAACAAAGCCCGCAGAAGCGCTTGACAATTCGTCCAAGCGGCCACACAATAGCGCCCAAATAGCCGCCCGTGGGCTGGGGAAAGGTTCTCCGCGACGGGGGCAGAGCTCTGGGTTACCGGGGTTTTCGAAACGTCTATCGAGGCACTCCCTTCTTGGCGAAAGTTCTGGCCGCTGTGGCCCCTCCCTGGTTGCAGGTGTTGAGGTACTCATTCGTCTGTACCTTTCGCCAGGTGGACGTGCCGAAGTTGGAGAAGGAGCCGAGGAATGGCTACCGGGACTGTAAAGTGGTTTAACGACGCGAAGGGCTACGGGTTCATTGAGTCGGATGATGGCGTGGACGTGTTCGTCCATCATTCGGAGATCAAGGCCGAAGGATTCCGCTCCCTCAGCGACGGCGAAGCGGTGGAGTTCGAAATCATTCAGGGTGAAAAGGGGCCAAAGGCCGTCAACGTCCGCAAAGCGAGTTAACCTGCCCAAACCACAGCGCGGGCGCCGCGAGTTCCTCTTGCGGCGCCCGTTTTATTTCATCCCCGCCAGATCACCCGGAAAACAACCTGTGTCAGAATGTTCGCATACACCCCCGCCACCAGGTCGTCCACCAGGATTCCCCAGCCGCGCGGCAGCCGCTGCAGACCATTGGCCGGCGGCGGCTTGAGGATGTCGAAGAGTCGGAAGGCCAGGAACCCCACCAGCGCTACAGGCCAGTTGCACGGCCAGCCCGCCCGCAGCGGCAGAAACGCGTAGGAGAGCGCCTGGCCGGCCCATTCATCGATGGTCGCCTCGTGAGGGTCCTTGTGCCCGAAATGCTGCTCCGCAAATCCGCCCGTCCAGATGCAGCCGGCGGAGGAGAGAACCACCAGCACAACCATGGCGGCCGTTATCACCGCCGACCCCGCCCCGCCGCCGGCCATGGCGATATAGATGATGCTCACCGCCGCCGAGGCCCAGGTGCCCGGCGCCACCGGCAGGTAACCGGTGCCCAGGCCCGTAGCCAGCAGCAGTTTGAGCTTATCCACGCGTGGCATCCCGCAGCAGTTTCTGGGCTTTCTTGGCGTACAGGAGGCCGCTGACGACGGTCGTCACGACCGTCAGCCACACCAGCACCCCCTTGAGCACGATGGCCCACGTGGCCTGCTGGAGCCAGGCCAACTGCACCAGGATCGTGCAGATCGTGGCGCTCTGGATGAACATCTTGGCCTTGCCGGCCTGCGTGGCGGGAAACGTGATGCCCTGGCTCTCGCTGTACCCGCGAATGCCCGAGATGACAAACTCGCGGGCCAGCAGCACCACCACCATCCACGCCTGCACGCCGGAAACCATCGAGCCATACACCCATTCGGGCAGCCGGCGCTCGAATTCCGCCAGGTCGGCCAGCGAAACGGCGGCGAAGTTCCGCCCGGCAAACATGGCGAATGCCCCGCACACGATCACCTTGTCCACGATCGGGTCGGCCAGGCGGCCGAACGTGCTGGTCACCTTCCACCGCCGGGCCAGGTAGCCATCCAGCACATCGGTCACGGCGGCGATGCCGTAGACGACCAGTGCGGCCGCCAGCGGCCCCGCCCCGCCCGCCTCCTGGGTCTTATAATCCGCCAGAAAAACGAAAAAGACCACGCTGAGGATCAGCCGGCCGATCGTCAGCAGGTTGGGCAGGCTCTTGAGGCTGAAGGTGTGCTTGCCCGGCGTAGCTTCAGCGGAGCCGTGAGGCTGGAGGCTGGAGGAACGGCCGGAATCCGGGGCAGCGCGCCCATCCGCGGCCGCTTGCCCTTTCTTGTTTTCCTGGCTGTCGCTCACGGCTCACCTCAGACCTGAAAGCTCAACGCATTAATGCAGCCTTCATTGCTCAAGCATCACGCTTTCTTCCTCGGCCTCACGACCAAGTCGTAATCCTGCCAGCCGACGACCTCCGTGTCGATGAATTTGCCGGCGGCGCGGCGGGCCGTCAGGAAGCATAGACTGTCCACCTCCGGCGCCTGGCCGGCGTGGCGACCGATGCAGCGGCCGTGGGCATCCAGCCCATCCACCAGCACGCGCAGGGGCTTGCCGACGGCGGCGGCGTTGGCGGCGAAGGCCACCTCCTGCTGCACCAGCATCAGTTGCTCGCGCCGCCGGCGAGCCGTGGACCGCCCCACGCGCCCCGCCAGCCGCGAGGCCGGCGTGCCCGGCTCGGATGAATACTCGAAGACGCCCAGCGCGTCAAACCGGAAGGCCCGCACAAACTCCAGCAGTTGCGCGAAGTCCTGCTCCATCTCGCCGGGGAAACCCACGATGAAGGTCGTTCGCAGGTGCAGGTTGCCGATGCGCCGCCGCAGTTTTTCCAGCAGCTTTTCCGTCGCCCGCCGGGTGATCCGCCGCCGCATGCCCTTTAGAATCGGGTCGGCGATGTGCTGCAGCGGCAGGTCGAGGTATTTCACCATGTGCGGGCACTCGGCCAACGCGTCGATCAGCCCCCCATCCACGCCGGTGGGATAGGCGTACATGAGGCGGATCCACCTGGCGCCGGAAGTCTTGTCCAACTGCCGCAACAGGCCGCCCAGGCCGCCGCGATAGTTGATGTCGCGGCCGTAGCTGGTCGTGTCCTGGCCGATGATGTTCAGCTCGACCGCCCCATCGGCCACCAGTTCGGCGGCTTCGGCCAACACCTGTTGGACCGGCTTTGAGCGGAACGGGCCGGTAATCGCGGGGATGGTGCAGAACGTGCAGCCCTGGCTGCACCCCTCGCCGATGCGCAGGTACGCGGTGTGCCGCGGCGTGAGCCGCAGCCGGCCCGTGTCCTGGCCGATCGCCGGTGCGCCCGAGCGGCGGCGCTGGGCGTAGCTCTGCACGGCGATGAGCGATTTCTCCCCATTTTCGTCGCCGCCGCCGAGGACGGCGCGGGCCAGGTCATCGCGGTTGTTGATGCCGACGATGGCATCGACCCCCGGCAGCTTGCGGGCCAGCTTGGCGCCATCGCGCTGCGCCAGGCAGCCGGCCACGACGATGCGTCGCGCGCGACCGGCGGCCTTCTGCGCCAGCGCCTCGCGAATCACGCCCAGCGACTCTTCGCGCGCGGCGGCGAGAAAGCCGCAGGTGTTGACCACGATCACTTCGGCCTCGGCGACATCGGCGAGAATGGTGCACCCCGCCTCGGCCAACTGGCCCAGCATCTTTTCGCTGTCCACCAGGTTCTTGGGGCAGCCCAGCGAGATGAGCGCGACGGTCGGGGGCGAGCTGTTCGAGTTTTGCGGTTTACTTCGGGGCTTCATGAGAGATGCATCGTAGCAGGATGGCCGGCGGCAAAAAACCCTTCGCGCCTTTTCCTGCGGACGCGACAGCGTGCAACATCATTTCTTCGGGGCGTTCTTCGGGCCGCTGTTCGGGCCGTATACCTTGATCTTGGGTCGCTGGCTCGGTGCCCAGCCCTCCTTTATCTGCTGCTCCAGAAAGGCCTTGCCGGCCTCGGGCAACGCCCACCGGCCGCAATTGTCATGCCAGTGCCGGCCGAGATTGCACACCAGCCCCTTGCGCGCCAATTGGCCCAGCGCCCGGCGGACCGACGCGTGCTGAGCCGCGCTGACCTCCTGCTGCTCGAAGACCATGCCCGCAATGCTGATTGTGTCACATATGCCCTGACTGAGGAGCCGGTCTGTCACCGCCGGGTTCCTGTGGGCCAGGGCTTCCAAGCACTTCTTCTGGATTCGTCCCATTCCTCGACTCACGGCATCGCTCCCGCTGCTCTGGTTAAGTGTTACGGTCACTACCCATTTGGTAGTGAGTGTAACGCTTATGGCATGTTAAGTGTTACAGATTTCATGCTCAGCAGTATGAGTGTAACATTTAAAATGTGGCAGGCTACCGAATTCCTGCCTCTGCCGACTGCGGAATTTCCGCAGGGGGGGCAGGGTTCCAACTGCGGAATTTCCGCAGTTGTTCCGAGAGAGCCCAAAGGGCGATTGACCATTAGCCACGGGCGCGAGCCCGTGGAAGAAGGTGCCCCCATTTTCTCTGGAGCCCTTCAGGGCGATTGAATCTCCCAAGCCAGGGTGGCGCCAGCACTTGTGCAATCCGCTGCGGGGCATGTGCGAGGCCGAAGCCTTCAATCGCCCTTGCGGGCTCTTGCACAGGGGGTGCCTCGTCTCCACGGGCTCGCGCCCGTGGCTAATGGTCATACGCCCTACGGGCTTCGGAGCACGGCGCGACTCGGACAATGTCGGAGTCGCACCCCCCTCACGACCGGGATTTCCGGACGTGACTCCATAATTTATGGAGTCGCGCCGGGCGCAACTGAGGAATTTCCTCAGTCGACTCCGACAATGTCGGAGTCGCACCCCCCTCACGACCGGGATTTCCGCACGTGACTCCATGAATTATGGAGTCGCGCCAGGCGCGCAACTGAGGAATTTCCTCAGTCGACTCCGACAATGTCGGAGTCGCACCCCCCTCACGACCGGAATCTCCGGACGTGACTCCAAACCGTTCGGAGTCGCGCCGTGCTCCCAAGCCCGTAGGGCGCGTGACCATTAGCCACGGGCGCAAGCCCGTGGAGAAGAGGCGCCCCCTGTGCAAGAGCCCGCACGGGCAATTGAAGGTTTCGGCTTCGCGCATGTCCCGTAGCGGGATTGCACAAGTGCTGACGCCTCCTCGGCTTGGGAGATTCAATCGCTCTGAAGGGCTCCAGAGAAAAAGGGGCATCTTCTTCCCACAGGCTCGCGCCCGTGGCTAATGGTCAATCGCCCCTTGGGCTCTGGATCAACTGCGGAATTTCCTCAGTCGACTCCGACAAAGTCGGAGTCGCACCCCCCTCACGTCCGGAATTTCCGGAGGTGACTCCAAACCGTTTGGAGTCGCGCCTATGCAAAGCAAGGTTAAGCGTTACACTCGTCGTCATTTGCGGAAGACTGTAACACTTACTCGCCGGAAGCTCCAGCACCTGGCAACTTGACCCCCTGCAAAACGCCTCTTCCATAAGTCGCATCCCTGGCGCCCCCATTCCTGCTATACTTTGCGGCCCATGAGCGACACGTTGTCATTTCCGCCCTTGCGTATCGGCCCCTTTGAACTGGCCGCACCGGCGGTCCTGGCGCCGCTGGCGGGGTACACGGATTTGAGTTTCCGCCGCATCTGCCGGCTGATGGGGGCGGGGTATTGCTCGACGGAGGTGACGCTTGACACCTCCATCAACCTGTCGCCCAAGCTTCGGCTCAAGCTCATCCAGCCGGCGGCGGATGACCACCCGCTGGCCGGTCAGATCATGGGCTGCAAGGCCGAGACGATGGCCATCGCCGCGGGGCACCTGCTGGCCCTGGGTTGCGATGTGGTGGACCTGAACTTCGCCTGCCCGGTGCGCAAGGTGCTTCGGCGCAAGCGCGGCGGGCACCTCATGCGCGATCCGGACGGGGCCGTGGCGACCATCCGCGCCGTGGCGGCGGCCGTGGGCGGGCAGGCGCCCATCACGGTGAAGCTGCGAAAAAGCTTCGACCAGGACGATGCCGACCTTTCGGCCTTCTGGCAGATCGCCGAGGCGGCCTTTGATGCCGGGGCGGTCGCCATCAACGTGCACGCCCGCTCGGTCGAGGCCCGCTACAGCGGGCCGGCCGACTGGGAATTCCTGGCGCGCGTCAAGCAGCACTTCGGCCACAAGGTGATCATCGGCTCGGGCGATGTGCTAAGCCCGCATCACGCCGTGGACCTGCTGCGCCTCACCGGCGTCGATGGCGTGGCCTTCGCCCGCGGCGCGCTGGGCAACCCGTGGATCTTCCGCCAGTTTGAGCAGCTTCTGGCCGGCCGCCAGGAGGCCGCCCCCACGCTCGCCGAGCAGCGCGACGTGATCGCCCGCCATTACGCCCTGTGCGTGGAGCAGTACGGCAGCCGCGGGGCGAGGATGATGCACCGCTTCGGCATCAAGTACGCCCGCTGCCACCCCAACCCCAAGCTGGTGCGGCACGCCTTTATTGATTCGCCGGCGGGCGTGGACGTGGAGGGGATCCTGAACCGATATTATGGGCCATCTGAGGCGATGCCGGTGTAGATACTCAAGGCGCGCGACGAACTGCTCATCAAGCCCTGGCGGCATTACGTTTTCGCGCGATCACCCGGCTGCTCACCATCCACGGTGCGTCTCCTGCGTCTTCGCACGAGCTGGCGAACCCCGGGCTTCCTGGTCGAAATCCCCTCATGCCGCTGGCCCGTCGGACAGATCTCCAGCAGCAGGCAGCGGCCGCAGTGCGGGTGGCGGGCCAGGCACAGTTGCCGGCCATGCTCGATCAACAGCTTGTGCATGGCGTACCGCCGCGCGGGCGCAATCAGCCCGGTCAGCATCTCGTGCGCCTGTTCCAGGCTGGTGCCGCGCGGAATCACAGTCAGTCGCCGGGCGATGAGGAAGATGTGCGTGTCGACGGGAAACGTCGGCATGTGGAACGCGAAAGACAGCACGCAATCGGCCGTCTTGGGCCCGACGCCGTCAAACTGGCGCAGGTAGCCGGTGGCCTCCTCCAGCGGCAGGGACGCCAGGAATTCCAGGTCGATTTGCCCGCGCTCGGCTCGAATTTTCCGCAGCGCGCCGCAAATGTACCCGGCCTTCAGCCGCGCCAGGCCGCCGATGCGAATGACGCGGGCCACGACACTGGGTGGCGCATCGGCCAGCCCGTCCCACGTGGGCCAGCAGCGGCGGAGTTTTTCATACGCCGCATCGCCGCCGATCTCGTTGGTGCTCTGCGAGAGGATAGTCCGCACCAGCACCTCGACGCCGTCGCCGTGCCGCCGCCACGGCCGCTGACCGTACATCTTCACCAGGAGCGGATCGGCCGCCGCCAGGACTTTCTTGGGCGATAGGTTGTGTAGCATAGCGGATATTGTAGCCATCCAACCTCTATCAAGGGTAGAGTTTGCCGCTTGCCTGGGCACTAATTTTCAAGGGGGGGCAGACATGGGGCAAGAAGGCGGTCCAGCGGCGGCGGCACGCCCTGTTCTTCTACTTCTCCTGCGGCTGTGCGGCCAGCTTGCTCTTGGGCGGTTGCGGCTGACCGGCGGCCAGGCGGCGGCGCACCCAGGCGGCATGGAAACTCAGCAGACTGACATAGAAGAAGCCGACGGAGAAGAGCATCAGGAACGGGGCGCCCATCATGGAGTGCGTGTCGATAGCCCCGGCCACCGCGCACGTGCCCAGGTAGATGCCCAGGGCCAGCTCGATATACGGGATCACATCAAAGCGCCGCCTTTTCGGGCCCGCGGCGGCGGCCGTATCGTGCCGCGGGGCGGCGCGGTGCACGCCGTCGGCGCCGTACTTGGGCGTGCGAACAAATTCACTCTGCCGGCCCAGGATCGCCTCCAGTACCGCCTTGGCGTTGGAAACACAGATGCCCACGCCCAGGGCCATCAGGAACGGCAGGTATTTCAGGGCCTCGCGCCACGTGCCGAACAGCTCGTACTGGCTGCACAGGTAGAAGGTGCTGGCCGACAGCGTCGCCAGCCAGAAAATGCTCAGGTCGAACACCGTGCGCCAGGCCGCACCGGCGCCGGCCGTGGGGGTGGCTTGAAGATGCATGGCGGGGAAGAGCATCAGAACGAGCATCACCATGTACAGGTGGATGGTGAAGCCAGTCAGGTGGAACGTGGCTTCGATCTTGGCCTTGAGCGGCACCTTGGACAGCCAGATTCGCGGCAGCAGCTTCATGGCCGTCTGCGTGCCGCCCTTGGTCCAGCGGTGCTGCTGGGCCTTGAAGGCGGTGATATTGGGCGGCAGCTCCGCCGGGGCCGTCACGTTGGGCAGGAAGACGAACTTCCAGCCGCGAAGCTGGGCCCGGTAGCTCAGGTCCATGTCCTCGGTGAGCGTGTCGTGCTGCCAGCCGCCGGCATCGGCGATGGCCGCCCGCCGCCACGTGCCGGCCGTGCCGTTGAAACTCATGAAGCGCCCGCTGCGGTTGCGCGCCACGTGCTCGATGGCGAAATGCCCATCCAGGAAAATCGCCTGGCTGCGCGTCAGCAGGCTGTCGCGCCGATTCAGGTGCTCCCAGCGCGTCTGCACCACGCACACCTTCGGATCGGTGAAATAGTGGATGGAGCGCATCAGGATTTCCGGCTCGGGCACAAAGTCGGCGTCGAAGATGGTGACGAACTCGCCGGTGGCGGTTTTCAGCCCGTTCTCCATGGCGCCGGCCTTGTAGCCGGTGCGGTCGTCGCGGTGGATGTACTCGATATCAAACCCGCGGCCGCGGGCGGCGGCGACGGCGGCCGAGGCGATTTCGGTGGTCTCATCGGTGCTGTCGTCGAGCACCTGGATCTGGATGCGGTCCTTGGGGTAGCGCAGGCGGCAGATGTGCTCGATGATGCGCTGGGCCACGTACTGCTCGTTGTACATGGGCAATTGCACCGTAACGCGGGGCAGCGGGTCGAACTGGCCCGGCAGCGGGGCCTCGCGGCGGCGGTGGCGGTAATACAGGTACACCAGCACCCAGCGGTGGAAGCCATAAATGGAAACCATGATCAGGACGGCGGTGTACAACGTCATGAATACGCTACTCAGCAGCTCCATCGTCCTGGTCTTCCCCGCCGGCGAGCCGGCAAAGCGAGCTTGAGGCACCCGGCGCTCCACCACCTGCGCCCATCCTTACGATTGTATGCATCGCGAGCCAACCGTCAAGCCACCTTCGGGAGAAACGCCATTTGAGTGTTGCTTGACGCATCGCTCCAGGGGGCGTAGCCTTTGGGCCTTTGACAGATAGCGAAGCGCAGGTGGATAGGAAATCGCATGGCTTTTGAAATACCGCCCATCAGCAACGAGGAAAAGGAAGCCGTCTGGCAGGCTTATCGGGATCGCCGGCCGACGCGCGTGCCGGTGGTCCTGGGCACCAATTCCCGGGTGATCGTGCTCAATGAGAAGCTCAACACGCGCCGGCGCACCTTCGCGCAGGTCTTCTCGGACCCCGCCGTAATGCTCGAGGTGATGCTGGACCACCTGTATTACTGCCACACCGTGCTGCACCAGTATTGTGACTGGCCCGTCGGGCTGCCGAAGGAGTGGACGCTCTCGCCGTTCTGGCTGAACGTGTATGAGGCCGCGTTCTTCGGCGCGCCCGTTCAGTTCCGCCCCGGCCAGATACCGGACACCGAGCCGTTCCTGGGCGACCAGAACAAGAACGCCATCTTCGACGTCGATCTCGACGGCGTGCTGGAGCGCGGCATCTTCCGCAAGGGCCTCGATTTTGCTGAGAAAATGAAGGAGCTTGCGGCCCGGCAGGATTTTCACGGCCGGCCGGTGAAGATCTCGCGCTTCGTCAATGCCGGCACGGATGGGCCGCTGACCGTGGCGATCAATTTGCGCGGGCCGGCGTTCCTGGAGGACCTGGTCCTGGATGAGGAATACGCCGGGAAGCTCATGGCCTTCCTCGTCGAGGCTGTCATCCGCCGCATGCACGCCTTTCGCAAGTTCTATGGCGATGAAACGATCTGGCCGGGCTATTTCGCCGATGACGCGATCCAGCTCATCAGCGCGGAGATGTACCGCCGGCAGGTCCTGCCGCACCACCGGCGATTCTTCCAGGCCACCTGGCCTGCCGATGTCGAGCGGAACATTCACCTGTGCGGCAACGTGCTGCGGCACATGAAGACGGTCCGCCAGGAACTCAACGTGACCAGCTTCGACACGGGCTTTCCCGTCGATTTTGCCCGCATGCGCCAGGAACTGGGCGAGGATGTGGAGATTTACGGCGGGCCGCCCATCTCGCTGCTGCTCTCGGGCAAGCCCCAGGAGGTGTACGACACCACCTGCCGCATCCTCGCCAGCGGCATCAAGGCCGGCGGCCGGTTCGTGCTGCGCGAAGGCAACAACCTGCCGCCCTGCGTGCCCGAAGCGAACCTGGCGGCGATGTACAAGGCGTGCCTGGATGAGGGGAAGTATTGACAAGGGCTTCAGAATGAATTCCTGGTGCCACGGCTGCGGCTTTTGCAGCCGTGCGCTGTGCCCACGATGAAACACAAGGTTCTGCGGATTCCACCGGGTCCTCCAGCAGATTTTGGACCCACAGCGCACGGCTGCACACAGCGCAGCCGTGGCGCCACGATCAGGCTGATTGCGGCTTCATTTGCCCTGGTGCCACGGCTGCGGCTTTTGCAGCCGTGCGCTGTGCCCACGATGAGACGCGAGGTCCTGCGGATTCCATCGAGTCCTTCAACAGGTTTTGGACCCACAGCGCACGGCTGCACACAGCGCAGCCGTGGCGCCACGATCAAGCTGTTACGGCTTTATTTGCGTGTAGCCTCTGAGGATTTCCGCCACGGCCCGGACATCGGCCGGCGGGCGCAATTGGCATACATCCGCCAGCATCGCCTCAGGTCCCCTGGCCGCCAGTTCCTTCTGGAATTTCTCATCGGCGGGGAACATTCGGCCGGCCTCATCGCGTCCCTTGAACCGCAGCGCCGCGGCGATGGTGCGGCAGATGGGCGCGATATCGCCGCCGGTGGACTGGACCAGCCGCAGCGCGCCGATGCAGCGATCATCCGGGGCGAGTTTGCGATACAGGTCGCGGCCGACGCGATACACCGAATCGTTCAAGGCCACGTTGCCAAACCGCCGCAGCAGGTCGTCCACGTGCTCCTGCTGGTTGGCGGCGTTGAATTCCGTGGGGTAGCGGGCGACCAGCGCGGTGGCCGAGGCCCACATGACCGCCCGGGCGGCCGCGCGAATCGCCGGGTCCGCCACGCACTGCGGAATGAAATGCTTGCCGGCCAGATGCCCGTGGTAGGCGGCCGTGGCGTGGCCGAGGTTGTGAATGAAGAGCTTGCGATCGACGTACGCGGCAAAGTTGTCCTTGAGCACCAAGCCGGCCACGACGGGAACCTCGCCCACGAAGCCGGCCCGGTCGGCGATGATCTGGTTATACGCCTCGGCCCAGATGACTAAGGGATCGGCCGCGACCACGGCCGCCGGCATGATGGGCACCATCTTGCCGATGCTGGTCTCGACCAGACCCACGCGCGACAAGTCAAACCCCGCCGGCAGAATCTCGGCGAGCTTTCGGCGCATCATGTCGGCCGCGCCGCGCAGGTTCTCGCACAGGATGATGGAGAGCGGCCGACCGTTGCGGGCCAGGATGCCCCCGGCGATCACGGGGGCCAGCTTCGGCAAGACGGCGGGGCCGACGGCCGTGGCTACCACGTCCGCCTGGGATACGGCGAACACCACGGCACCACTGGAATGGGCTACGATCGCCCGGACGTTTTCCACATGAATCTTGTCGGGCGCCCCTGGCAGATCATCTCTAATGATCACGTCATAGCCGCCCCGGGTATTCAAAGCCTCGACAAGGGAATTCACGGCGTCGACAAAGATCACCTCGTACCCGGCCGTGGCGAAAAGCTGGCCCACCAGCGACCGGCCGATATTGCCGGCCCCGAACTGCACAATCCGCTTCATGGCATCTGTCCTGTTTGGTTCATCACGACAAAGGCGGCATTGTGGGGGAGGGAATTGCGAATTGCCAATTGCAAATTGAAGAAGCTCCGGGGGTGCCACGGCTGTCCGCAGCCGTGCGCCGTGCGCACCACGGCAGACGAGGGGCCGGCAGGCTTCCGCCGGACCTGCCGCGTGCCCGGAAAGCGTGAGCGCACGGCTGAAGACAGCCGTGGCACCCCCCCCAGGGAAAGAAACATGCAAACCCGTCAAGTCCTCTTCAATTTGCAATTTGCAATTCTGCAATTGGCAATTGGGCCGAGTTTGACTCTCACACGAGACTTGTCGCTGCCCGGTCCCAAAAGCCCCTTGTGGTACCGAGCCAAGCGGTGTAAGCTTAAGTGGTTAACGTTTTGGCATGGCCGCCGCCGGCTCGCGCGTCTTGCGGCTGCCATGCAGCGGGCAGTGAATTCGGGTAACATCTTTTTGGAGAGCCGGCAGGATTGGGTTCTGCCATCAGTGCCGGGGTGACCATGGACAAGATCCGCGTGACTATCGTGGGCGTGGGGAATTGCGCCTCTTCCTTGATCCAGGGCATTTATTACTACGCCGACCAGCTTGCCGCCGGCGACACCTCCGCTGTGGGGCTGGCGCACCCGGATCTGGGCGGCTATACCCCCGGGGACATCGAGATTGTCGGCGCTTTCGATATCGACGCCCGCAAGGTGGGTAAGCCCCTGCACGAGGCGATCTTCGCCAAGCCTAACAACACGAAGGTCTTTTTCGACCGCTTCAAGAGCCCCATCACCGTGCGCATGGGCAACCTGCTGGATGGCGTAGCGCCGCATATGGCCGACTATCCCGTCGACCAGCGGTTTTTAGTGGCCGAGGGGCCGTCGGCCACGCGCAAGGATGTGGAAAAGCTGCTGCGCGACACGCGCACGGAAATCGTCATGAACTACCTGCCCGTCGGCTCGCAGCAGGCGACGGAATTCTATGCCGAATGCTGCCTGGCCACGGGCGTCAGCCTGATCAACTGCATTCCGGTGTTCATCGTCTCCAACCCCGCCTGGGCGCAGCGCTTTGCTGACGCGGGCATCCCGTGCGCGGGCGACGACATCAAGGCCCAGGTCGGCGCGACCATCACCCACCGCGTGCTGGCCCGCATGATGGAAGAGCGCGGGGCCAGGATCACAGCCACGTATCAGCTCAACACCGGCGGCAACACGGACTTTTTGAACATGCTGGAGCGGACCCGCCTGGGCAGCAAGAAAATTAGTAAGACCGAGGCCGTGCAGTCGCAGCTTGGCGTGCCGCTGCCGGCTGACCAGGTGCATATCGGCCCGGCCGACTACGTGCCGTGGCAGAAGGACAATAAAGTCTGTTTCCTGCGGATCGAGGCCAAGGGCTTCGGCGGGGTGCCGCTGAACCTGGAAGCGCGGCTGTCGGTGGAGGATTCGCCCAATTCGGCCGGCGAGACCATCGACGCCATCCGCTGCTGCAAGCTGGCGCGCCAGCGCGGGCTGTCCGGCCCGCTGGAGGCCGTCAGCGCCTTCACCATGAAGCACCCGCCGCGCCAGTTCACCGATGCCAAGGCCCGCGAGATGCTCGAAACGTTCATCACCAACGGCGTTGAGCCGCATTACGAGCCTACGCCCGCCCCCGCCGCCAAGGTGCGCAGCGCCCTGCCGGCGAGAATGGCCTAGACATAACGCAGCGTAAACGGTTTACACGTGAAGTCGGGACGAAAGCTGCTCGGTGTGATCTTCGACATGGACGGCGTGCTGTGCGACAGCGAGCCGTTCATTTGCGAGGCGGCCAGGCGCATGTTCAGCGAGACGTACGGGCTGAACGTGCGGGAGGAGGACTCGTGCCGCCGGCCGTCTACGCGGCCCTGGCCCAAAGCGGCGCACGCGCACTGAATCGAACAGAGCAAGACTGAAGAGCGAGCGCCTTTCCCCTTCGTTTGTCGCTTCAGCGATCCTTTTTTCCAGCCGATAACGGCCCTAAGGAGATGCTGCAGGTAAACCGGATGATGGGGTCAGTATGTTAAAAATACTACCTATGGATCGTGGCCGGCCTGCTGTTGACGGCCGTCGCAACCTGGTGGCTGCTGTCCGGCAGCGGCGATTTGACGGGGCTGCCCGCCAAGGCTTCGGCGGCGGCGAGCCCGGACGCTTCCTTGACACGCTCGGCAGCCAGATCCAGCGTAGTCGTTGTGACGACCCGGCCGGCCCAGGTGGCGGCGCCTTTGATCCCAGCCCCGACCGCAAGCCGACCTGCCGCACCGTCGGCCGCCGCGGCTACCGCCGGCGCCGCCTCAAACCTGAGCCCCGCGGAACTGGCGCGCAAACGGAAGGCGATGACGAGGGACTTGGCGCATCTCCGCGCGCAGGTTTCGGCTTACCTCATTCAGCACGCCGGCACGCCCGGCCTCACCTCCGTCGGCCGCTTTGACGGCAAGTTGTTCGTGGCCCAGTTGACCAGGCCGACGGACTATTACGGCGTCGTCCACGGCACCACGGCCGACAGCGCCCGCTGCGGCCCGTACGTGGACAAGATGCCGCCCAACGTCTTCCTGTCCGGCCCCGCCGCCGCCAAGGTCACCGGGGGCACGATGCCGCCCAAATTTGACGGCTCCTCCGGCTGGTATTTCAACATCAAGACCGGCACCCTGTACGCCAATCACCGCGGCGGCGCTGACTGGTAAGCCTGGCGCGCTACACGCCCTCGGCCGCGCGGCGAAGTTGATCGGCCGCATCGCACGCCCGCTGCACGCTATAGCCCTTCAGCGGCCAGAGGTACGTGTGCACGGCATCCAGGATGTCCGCCGGCTGCGGGAAGAAGGCATCCTCCACCTCATCGGCCGGCGTGATCCAATTGCGAGCGCCCACGACCACGGGCGGGGCATCCAGTTCGTCGAAGGCCAGTTGGGTGATCTTGGCCGCCAGCATCTGGCAGAAGCTGCCGCGCTCGCAGGCGTCGGAGGCCAGCACGATCTTTCGCGTCTTCTTCACCGACTCCAGCACGGGGGCATAGTTGAACGGCACCAGCGACCGGGCGTCGATGATCTCAACGGACAGGCCAAACTGCTTCTCCAGCATCTGCGCTGCCTCGACCGCCCGGTATAACGTCGCGCCGATGGTCAGGATCGTCAGGTCGCTGCCGGTCTTCTTGACCGCCGGCTCGCCGATGGGCACCTCGTACCGGCCGGCGGGCACGCCGCCGGCGGCGAACAGCTCGGGGATGTCGTAAATCCGCTGGCTCTCGAAGAAGACCACCGGGTCCGTCCCCAGCAGCGCCGAATACATCAGCCCCTTGGCATCGTACGGCGTGGCGGGGAACACCACCTTGAGCCCCGGCACGTGGGCGACGATGCTGGTCCAGTCCTGGCTGTGCTGGGCGCCGTACTTGGAGCCCACGGAAACGCGCAGCACGATGGGCATCTTCAGCAGCCCGCCGCTCATCGACTGCCACTTGGAGAGCTGGTTGAAAATTTCATCGCCGGCGCGGCCCATGAAGTCGCAGTACATCAGCTCGACGACCGCGCGGCCGCCTTCCAAGCCGTAGCCCACGGCCGTGCCGACGATCGCCCCTTCGGAGATGGACGAGTTGAACAGCCGGTGGTACGGCAGCGCCTCGGTCAGCCCGCGATACACGGCGAAGGCCCCGCCCCAGTCGCGGTTCTCCTCGCCGTAGGCCACCAGCGTGGGGTCAACATAGAACTGGTCCAGGATGGCCTCGAAGATCGCATCGCGCAGCACCACGCACTTGGACTTAGGCAGCGGTTTACCCGCCGCATCCAGCCCCGACCGGCTGCGATTGGCAAGCTGAAGGACTCGCGGGTTGGCCTCCTTGGCCAGCAGGGTCTCGGGCCGCCGCTGCGGGTCCATGGACTCGATTTTCCGGTTGGAAAACATCGTGCGGTCCAGCAGGCAGCCGGCCGGCTTGAGGTCCTCGCGCGGCGAGATGGCCAGGTCGGTCGCCTTCTGGAACGCCTTGAAGATCCGCGCCTGCGCCTGGGACACAAGCGCGTCGATATCCTTCTGCTCGCACACCTTGGCGGCGACGAGATCCTGGGCGAATTTCACCAGCGGATCGACGCGCTGCCAGGTCTCCAGCTCCTCCTTGGTGCGATAGCTGCTGGCGTCGGAGGGCGAGTGGCCGCTGAAGCGGTACGTCACCGTGTCCAGCAGCACCGGGCCTTCGCCGCGGGAGAGCAGGTCCTTCTTTCTCCGCACCGCGTCGATGACCGCCAGCGGGTTATATCCGTCCACGCGCTCGGCGTGCATCTGGGTAGGCGAGAGCCCCGCCCCCAGGCGCGCCAGGATGCCGAAGCCCATGGTCTCGCCCACGGGCTGGCCGCCCATGCCGTAGAAGTTGTTCACGAAGTTGAAAAGGATCGGCAGGCCGCCGCGATGCGCCTGGTCCCACAGCAGTTTGAACTGGTCCATGTTGGCGAAGCACAAGCCCTCCCACACCGGTCCGCAGCCGGCCGAGGCATCGCCGATGTTGGCTACGACGATGCCCTTGGCGCGATTGACATGCTTGAAGAGCGCTGCGCCGACGGCGATGTCGCCCGAGCCGCCGACGATGGCGTTGTTGGGATAGATGCCAAAGGGCGGAAAAAAGGCGTGCATCGAGCCGCCCATGCCCTTATTGAAGCCTTCGCGGCGGCCGAAGATCTCCGCCAGCGCGCCGTAGATGAGATAGTCCACCGCCAGATCGGTGGTGGAGCTGTACGAGCCATCATCGACGATGCGCAGCGTGCCGCCGCCGAAATAGGACTTCATGATCGTCATCAGCGCGCCATCATCGAGCTTGGCGATGGCCGAGAGCCCCTTGGCCAGGATTTCGCCGTGGCTGCGATGGCTGCCGTAGATGTGGTCATCCACGGTCAAGGCGAAGGCCTGCCCCACCGCCGCCGATTCCTGCCCGACGGAAAGGTGTGCCGGGCCGCGGTGGTTGTACTCGATGCCCCGGTAGCTGCCCTTGAGTTTGACCTCGTTGAGCATCGACTCGAACGCGCGGATGATCGCCATGTCGCGCTGAATGCCCAGCAGTTCGTCGCGGCTGTAGTTGGCGGTCTCCTGGGCGAGGGTCTTGTCGTACTGGCAAACGGGAATGGCGGCAAACTCCAGCGCGCCGCCGCGACGTTCGCGGGTTGGATCGATCACCTGGGACTTCGGCATGACGGTACACTCCTGTTGCTAATTCAACGGCAAGAACACGAAGGGCACAAAGAGCACAAAGGGCACAAAGAAAGAAAACGGCCCGAGGGTAAAGGCCGGAATTCCAACTTGGTCTCTTTGTCTTTCACCGGTTTTCTTCCTTCGTGTTCTTTGTGATCTTCGTGATCTTTGTGCTTACGCCTTTGTTTCCGAAAGAACAACGTCCTGGGATGGAGTAATGATTTCGATATTGCGCTGATGGAGAAACTCAGCCCACTCGCCCGGCGGCGGCCGGTCGGTGATGACCTGCGAGATGCGGTCCCACTCGACGATCCGGCACAAGGAGGGGGCCAGGAACTTGCTGTGATCAACCAGCAGCAACGTGGCCCGGGCGTTGCGGACCGCCAGGCCGAACAGGTGCGCGCTCTCGATGTCGCTGGCCGTCAGGCCAAACTCCATCGACAGCCCGTCGGCGCCGATCACCGCGAGGTACCCGCGCAGCCGCTCCAGTGCGGCTGTCGCCAGGGGGCCGATGGTATCCATGCGGTCAGGGCGGTACTGGCCGCCGAGCATGATGACGTTGACATTGGGGGAGTCCAGCTCGAGCGCCAGCCGGGCGGAGTTGGCGATCACCCACAGGTCTCGCTTGCGGTTCAGGTAGGGCGTCGTTTCAAAGCATGTGGTGCCCGAGTCGACGAAAACCTGATCTCCATCCTGGATTCGCTCGGCCGCCAGGCGGCCGATGATCCGCTTGGCCTCCACATTGCGCTGGGCCTTGGAGCGGAACGAAAAGTCGCTCTTTCGCGGCAATGTCGCGCCGCCGTAAACCAACTCCAGCTGCCCGGCGATGGCCATCGCGTGAAGGTCCCGGCGGACGGTCGCCTGGGAGGCGCCGATAACTTCGGCCAGCTTCGATGCCGTAATCTCTTTCTGCTGATATAGTTCCGCAAGAATGCGGTCCCGGCGCTGTCGCGTGGACGAGCGAGGTGCGGACCCGGAATTGCGGAAATTATTCAGCATCTTATGTATTCTTGCATCAGATTCGATAGATTGCAACATTATTATGCAATACTTTTGCTTATTTGTGATTGACTGGTGAACTAGATGGCTCTATTCTTAAAGTGGATTCTTTGCCGTTTCAGAATAGAGACCAAAAATGCAAACATTGACGCTGCCCGAGGCGGTCAAGGGAATGACTGATGCGACGATCGTTCGCTGGCTCAAGCAGCTCGGCGAAACGGTTGCTGCAGGCGAGGTGATCGCCGAGGCCCAAACCCGGCGCGACGTGGTGGCGATTCAATCGCCGGCCGCCGGAAGAATAGCGGAGATTGTGGCCACGGCGGGGAAAACGGTTGCCGTGGGCCAAGCCATTGCCCGACTGGCCGGGATGGAAGAAGCCGCCACCCAGGCGACTCCCAAGGCCGCCACTTCCCAGACCAATGTCGGCACGCCGCAAGTGCCGGCCGCCGCGGCCGCATCCAACGTAATTCCCATCCTGATGCCCAAGGCCGGCAACACGATGGAGGAAGGCACCATCGTGTCCTGGCGCGTCAACGTGGGTCAGCGCGTCGACAAGGGCCAAGTGCTGTACGAGGTCGAGACGGATAAGGCCGTCGTCGAAGTTGAAGCCGATGCCGCCGGCCGGCTGGCACGAATCATCACCGCCGAGGGCCAATCGGCCGCCGTGCTCACGCCCGTGGCGTATCTGGCCGAAAGTGAAGCGGATTTGGAGAGTTTCCTCCAGGCCCAAGGCGCAGTTCCCGCGGCCGCACCGGCGGGGCCCGCGGAAAAACCAGGGCCGACAGCGCGGACAAGCGGCAGCGCGCGGACCAGTCCTTCCAGCGGCGCCACCGTTGCCCCTGGCGCCAGCGCCGGCCGAATTAAGGCCTCCCCCGCCGCACGAAAGCTCGCCGAATCGCGCGGTATTGAGCTTGGCACGTTAGGCCCAGGCAACGGGCCGCAGGGGCGAATCCTGTCCACGGATGTGCCGGCCGCCGCGCCCGCCGGCGCCGCTGCCGCCGGAGCGGATAACGTCATTCGCCGGCCGCTCAGCCGCATTCGCAAGGCCATCGCCCGCAGCCTGACCACATCGAAGCAGACGGTGCCGCACTTCTATATTGAGCTGACGCTCGATGCCGCGCCGATGATGGATTTCTACCGGCAGGAGAAGGCCAAGTATCCCCTCAGCGTCAACGATGTCATCCTGCACGCCTGTGCGGCGGTGCTCATGGAGTTCCCCGCCTTTCGCCGCCGGCTGGAGGGCGGGCAGTACGCCGAATATCCCTCTGCCAACATCGGCGTGGCCATCGCGATGGAAGATGGGCTGGTGGTGCCAATCGTGGAGGCGGCCGAGAAACTCACGCTGGAGCAGACGGCCGCCCACATGCGCCGACTGGTCGAAGCGGCCCGCGCCGGTCGGGTCGACAACGCCGGCAACGGCGTGATGACCATCAGCAACCTGGGCATGTTCGGCGCCGAGCGTTTCAGCGCCATCATCAATCCGCCCGAGGCGAGCATCCTGGCCGTCGGCGCGGTGCACGAAGAACCCGTCGTTGTGAACGGCGCCATCCAGCCTGGCAGGCGGCTGACCGTGACGCTCAGTTGCGACCACCGCGTCGTCGATGGGGCCAGCGCAGCCAGGTTCTTGGCACGTCTGAAGGAATTGCTGGAGAATAAAGTGCGCTAAGGCAATTTGACCAAGATGAGTCGATTGCTATACTACCTGGTGGGATAACATGAATCTGACGTTCGTCGAGGCGGAATGGTTTACGAAACGGCTAAAGGCCAGGCTCCACGACAACGAATACATGCAACTTCAACAGGCGCTGTTGAGGAATCCTGCGTCGGGCGATGCTATGCCCGGCTGCGGCGGGCTTCGAAAACTCCGCTGGGGGGATGCGCGAAAGGGAAGAGGCAAGAGCGGCGCATTTCGAGTCATTTATTTGTGGATTCCTCAGGCATTCAGAATCGATCTGCTCGACATTTACGGGAAAAATGAGAAGCAAGACCTTTCCGCCAAAGAGCAGAAAGACTTGGGAAAGCTGGCCGGCCTGGTGAAACAAGAGGCCGTAGCGTGGTATCAGCGATCGAAAGGCAAACTATGAGCGATCACGAGAAAGCAAGCATGTATGACCGATTGATGAAAGGCATGAAGGAAAGCATTGCCTATTCGAAGGGAGAGTTGTCGCTGGTGACGATAAAGCTGCCCGCTCCGCCGCCCGCTGCAAAACCCCATCGGATTGCCTCCCTGCGCAAGCAATGCCGCATGTCTCAAGCAGTATTCGCCGCAGTTGTTAATGTTTCGGTCAAGACGGTCCAAAGTTGGGAACATGGATCGCGTGAGCCCAGCCACGCCGCATTGCGTATGTTGCAGATAATAGAACGAAAACCCGACGTCTTGGACATGATTCTCGCTTCTCCAGCACCTGTGACGACAGGCAAACATGTCAACCCCCGCAAGTCGTCCCGTCGAGAAAAGCTGGTGGGTTAGTGAAAGGCCATAGTGCGATGACCACCAATCATTTCAACCTGCTTTTCCTGGGTTCGGGCCCCGGCGGTTACGTGGCGGCGATCAAGGCCGCGCAGCTTGGCGCCAAGGTGGCGGTCATTGAGAAAGGCCCGCTGGGCGGCACGTGCCTCAATAACGGGTGCATCCCCTCCAAGGCGCTCTTGGCCTCGGCGGAGCTGCTGCACTCCATCCGCGAGGCGGGCAAGTTGGGCATCAAAGTGGCGGGCGAAGCGACGTGCGATTGGCCCGCCATGCAGCAACGCAAGGACCGCACGGTCGCGCGGCTGCGCCAGGGCATCGCCAATCTGTTCAAAACGCGAGGCATCACGCTCTTCCAGGGAACTGGGCGATTGGAAGGCCCGGGCCGACTGGCGGTCGCCGACGAGAAGGGCCAGACGCAGACTGTCACGGCCGACAAGACGATCCTGGCCGTCGGCTCAATCCCCTCGCGGATTCCCGGCTGGCCGACGGATGCCCAGCGCGTGTGCACGTCGGATGAGGCCCTGCACTGGAAGGACCTGCCGCGGCGGCTGTTGATCGTGGGCGGCGGCGTGATCGGCTGCGAGTTTGCGTGCATGATGCAGGCGCTGGGCGTGACGGTTACGCTGGTGGAAATGATGCCGCGCCTGTTGCCGGAAATGGATGCGGATCTGGCGGCCGAGCTGGCGAAGATTTTTGCCGCGCGGCGGATTGCCTGCCACACCGGTACGAAGGTGTCGGAGTTGGCGCTTGCGGATACGGGCGTGATGGCCCGGCTGGCCAGCGGCCAGACAATCGAGGCGGACCGCGTGTTGGTGGCGACCGGCCGCCGGGCCGCGACTGCGGAGATCAACCTGGCGGCCGCAGGGCTGACGGCCGACCGCGGCTTTATCCGCGTGAACGACCGCATGGAAACGCCGGTGGCCGGCGTGTATTGCATCGGCGATGCCAACGGCCGCTGCCTGCTGGCGCATGCTGCCAGTGCGCAGGGTGCGGTGGCCGTGGAGAATGCGCTGGGCCACAGCCGCACGTTCGAGGCCCCGGTGCCCTGGGCGGTGTACACATTCCCCGAGATCGCCGGGGTCGGGCTGACCGAGGAGCAGGCCCGGAAGAAGTCCATTCCTATTTCCGTCGGCCTCTTTCCCATCGGCTACCTGGGAAAGGCGATGGCCGCCGGCCATACTGACGGCCTGGTCAAGGTCATCCGCGACCGAGCCAGCAATGCGCTGCTGGGCGTGCATATGATCGGGCACAATGTCACGGAGATTGTGGCCGCCGCCACGTGCATGCTGGGCGCCAAGGCCAGCGCGGACGAGTTGGCCGAAACGGTGTTCGCCCATCCGACGATCTCCGAGGCCGTCAAGGAGGCCGCGGAAGACGCCCTGTCGGCCGCCATTCACCTGCCGCCCAGGAAGGTAGTCGCGGCGATGGCGGGCGTTGCGGGCACGTAAGGAATGGAAGAGGACACAAAGAACACAAAGATCACAAAGGGACACGAAGGAAGAAAGAGAGTAGAAGAAGAGTAGAAAAAAGAGACTGGAGTAAGGGATCAGGATCGGGAAATGATCAGACGAAAGCAAAACTACCTTGCCCGCTCCTCTCTCTAACCCATTTTTTCCTTTGTGTTCTTCGTGCTCTTCGTGATCTTTGTGTTCGGCTTTTTGACCAGAAAGACGTACCCATGACCGCAACGTCCCCGGTTCTTCGCGACACCCAATATGCCGTCCAGTTGATCGGCCCGGACGCTCTGACGCTCAATCGCGCCAAGCCGGTGCATCGGCCGGGCCCCCACCAGTTGCTCGTGAAGGTCGAGGCCGTGGGGTTGTGTTTTTCGGATTTGAAGCTGCTCAAGCAGTTCGCCGAGCATCCGCGCAAGGCTCCCGTGGCATCCGGCATCGAGCCGGGGGTGCTGGAGCACCTGCCCAGTTACGTACCCGGCAGCGCCCCCACCGTGCCGGGGCACGAGGTCGTCGCACGCATTGTGGCCGTGGGCGAGCGGGTGGAACACCATCGCGTGGGCGAGCGCGTGCTGGTGCAGGCGGATTTCCGCACGCTGCGCACGGCCGGCTCCAACGGAGCGTTTGGGTACAACTTTGAGGGCGGGCTCCAGGAGTACGTGCTGTTCGACGAGCGCGTGGTCATCGAGCGCGAGACGGGCCAGCGTTACCTTATCCCGGTCGCCGAGCATCTGGGCGCTTCCGCGGTAGCCTTGGTGGAGCCGTGGGGCTGCGTGGAAAACGCCTACGTCAATGTGGAGCGCCGCGGCATCCTGCCCCGCGGGCGGCTGATGGTGGTGGTTGACCAGGGCCGGGCCATCCGGGGCCTGTTCGACCCGCACGTGCGGGCCGAAGCATTGCCGCGCGAGATTGTGCTGGTGAGCTCCAGCCTGGCCCCCCTGGCGGCTTTGGGCACGCTGGCCACTTCGGTCTGGCAAACCTCCTCGGCGGCCGAGCTGCCGGAGGAATCGTTCGACGATATCGTCTACTTCGGCCACAGCGCCGAGACCCTGGAACTGCTCAACGGCAAGCTGGGCTCTCGCGGCATTTTGAACATCGTGCTGGCGGGCGCGGCGATCGGCCGCAAGGTCTCCGTGGGCGTGGGCCGGCTGCACTACGGCTTTACACGCTGGATCGGCACCGCCGGCTACAGCGCCGCCGATGCGTACCGCAGCATCCCGCCCACGGGCGAGTTGCGGCCCGGCGACCGCGTGTGCATCGTCGGGGCCGGCGGGCCCATGGGCCAGATGCACACGCTACGGGCCGTCTGCTCGGGCATTAAAGATATCGAAGTGGTCGGCGCCGATATCGACGACGGCCGCCTGGAGGCCCTGCGGCGCAAGAGCGAGCCCTTCGCCCGCCGCAACGGCGTGCGGCTGTCGCTGGTGAACACGAAGCGCCAGGAACTGGCGGGACCCTTTACCTACTTCGCCCTGATGGCCCCGATGGGCCAGCTTGTCGCCGACGCCATCGACCGCAGCGGCCCGGCCGCACGAATCAACATCTTTGCTGGCATCCCCGCGCCCATCCGCCACGAGCTGGACCTGGACCGCTACATCCGGCAGGGTGTTTTCATGTTCGGCACCAGCGGCTCGCGCATCGAGGATATGCAGGCCGTACTGGAAAAGGTGACCGCCGGCACGCTCGACACGAACGCCTCGGTCGACGCCATCTGCGGAATGGCCGGGGCCATCGACGGCATCCGCGCGGTCGAAGGGCGAACGCTGGCGGGCAAGATCATCGTCTACCCCGCTCTCCACGACCTGGGCCTGGTGAGTCTTGCCGACCTGCCCACCCGCCTACCCTCCGTCGCCGCCAAGTTGGAAAATGGACTCTGGACACCGGCGGCAGAGCAAGAACTGCTGAAGGCGACCGCAGCATGCAAGTGACAACGGTTGTCAGGTGAGCGACTCAACTGGAAACGGTTTCCAGTTGGTCACCGGTGTAAGTCTGTAACACTTAACCCAGCTCACGTGTCCGCCACGGACAGACTGTAACACTTATCCCAGTTCAACTGTGCGTAAAGCACAGACTGTAACACTTATCCCCCACCTCAGGTGTGCGCCGCGCACACCTGAACCGCCACGCATCTGGCCTGGGCTATACCAGCCGGGTAATCAGGTCGGTCATGGGCGCCGGGCTGCTGGTGTCGACCCCGTTGGGCCACGTGTAATGGGTCGTGGCATCGTGGTAGAGCAGGCGGCTCAGCGAGTGGGCCGCCAGGCCGAAGGGCGTGCCGCCGTTGTTCACCTGGGCGTAGGCCAGGTTCATGATGCCCAGGTGGTACGCCGCGATGTCGCTGTTAACGAAGCTGTTGATGAAGCTGCCGGCGTTCTGCTGGCCGCGGATGGTGAGGCTGGCGATGGAACCCAGGGTGTCGAAGACCGTGGGGATCATTTGCTGGGCGGTCGGCAGGGCGACGGAGGCTGGCGCGACGGCGAGATAGCCGGCATAGATCTCGCTGTTGTTCATGGCGGCGGCAGTGACGGCGCCGATATCGCCGGCGACTATCACATTGCTGGCCGTGATGGAGCCCATGACATTCAAGCTGCCGAGCGTCAAGGCGTGGGAGTTGGCGACGGCGCGCTGGGTGAGCAAGCCGGTCCAGCCGTCCATATTGCCGCGGACGATCAAACTCCGCAGCGAGGTGGCCTGCCACTGGCCGGCCAGGTCCCCGCCGATGATGGCGGTGCTGATGGCCCCCACGTTCCAGTTGCTCTGGCTGACGTCGCCGGCAATGTTGACCAGTTGAATCGCCGGGATCGCTTGCCCGCCGCCGTTCACGGTGACATCCGCCTGGAAATCGCCCCTTTGGCCCGGTCGGCCGGTGATCATCAGCCGGCCCAGCGATGGAGCGACAATCGTATCTTTCGCGGAGGCCGACTCATCATCCAGCCAGCTTACGGCCGTCAGCGAGCTGATGGGCGTGCTGGAGCTGATGCTCAGGTCGTATACGCTGCCCAGGTTAAGAGTCGCCCCGGCACGGACCGTGCCTGCCGGCGGTGCGCCGATGGCGAGGGTCTTTTCCGCGCCGCCAGTGGCGGTGCCCATTTTGCCCAGCATCAGCGTGCGAACGGTGCCGTCGAGCGTGACGTTGCCGTCCATTACGACAGTCGGGGCCACCAGCGCGTTGAGTGAGCCGTGCACGTCGATCTCACCGATGTCGGTCGTCGTTCCGCCGGGCGTCGAGATGGTCACGCGCGTGGCCGCGGTCGGGTTCACCACGTCCAGACGGTCAACATGCGTCTGCGTACTATCCAGCGTGAGCTGGATGAAGCCGCCGCCGGCGATGGTGTAGGTGACCGGCGTGCCATTGGCGTCGATCAGGGTGCTGCGCGAGTTGATTTGCGCCAGATGGCTAAGCTGCGAGCCGTCAATGGCGGTCAGGCCGCCGTAGCCATTGGGCAGCAGCCAGGTCACGTTATCGCCGGAGACATAAAAGCTGGGTACGCGCCCGGCGTAGGCGTAGTCGCGGGTGGTGGTCGTCGTGCTGGCGCCGGTGGTCGAGGTCGTGGTGCTGGTGTTGGACCAGGCGCTGGCGAAGATGCCCTGGCCCGTGGAGCTTGTGGAACTGGCGGTGGGCGAGGAGGTGCCCCAGTAGGTGATGTGATACGGATCGCGCACGTTCAAGAAGTCAAACCCGTCGGCGTAGCCGATCACCGCGGTGTCTCCATACACCGCCAGCGAGGGCAGCACGTTGGTGCCGATGTACTGGTGCGGCCAGAAGCTGATGGATTTCAGGGCCCAGGGCGTACTGGCGTCATAGACGTGCAGGCCGTTCTGGGCCAGAACGTACAGCGTGTTGCCCTCGACGGCGGAGCCCCAGATCGGACTGCCCAGCTTGACGGCCTTCAGCTTTACGACCCTATCGGGCTGCGTGGCGTTGATCACAGCGATGTAGCCGCTGAGCACATCGGTCAGCGTGACAATGCCATTGTTCACAAACAGGGACGTAGGCCAGCGCAACGGCAGGGGCATGAGATACGGGTTCACGGTGTACTGGCCGTGCGATTGATAGGCGTACTGGTACTGTATCTGTTGGGCAAGCGTGGGGTACAGCGCGGTGACCACGGCGAGCGGCCGGCGGGCGGCGGCGTTGGTCGGGTCGGCTGGATCGCGCCCCAGCAGGCCGGGGTTCGAAGCATCCAGAATGTACAGTCCGCCTTCGATCGCGCCCACGTAGGCCAGTTGCGTCACCAGGTTTCCGCCCACGCTGACGGTCCGGTTCTCCACGACGACCTGCGAGGCGTCAATGTTCGGGAAGGTGTCCAGCAATTGCAGGACATTGGTCGAGTTGCTCTTGTCCAGGCTGAAGCTCACCAATCCCTGGCTGCTGGCGGCCACGAACAGGATCTGCCGCGCGGAGGGGCCCGAGCCGTACGTCATCATCTTCATGTCATAGATGACCGGCTGGGAGGAGGATGAACCGGACGCGCTAATCGAGATGGGCCACGTGTAACTGCCAAGCACCTTGGTGGGATCGGCGGCATCGTACACCCACAAGCCCTGGTCCACCGTGCCGACAAAGATGAAATCGCTGGTCTGCAGCACGGAATAGGCATCGTTCTGGATGCGCCACAAGACCGGGGCCACCTGGTTGGGGGCATCGCGGACGGGCGAAAAGGCGAGGCTGAACTGCCTGCTGACGGGCGTAAAGACCTGGGTGGTCGTGTCCTTGTCCTGCACGGCGGTGATGTTGAAGGTGACCAGGCCGTAGAACCCCTCCGGCACAGTCACGGTGAAGATGCCGCCGTCGTTGGCGAGCGTCGGCTGCACCACCGAACCGCTCTGCCCATCCACACGGGTTTCGATGGTCGTGTGGACAACATCGCTGGCGGTGATGTCGAGCTTGAAGTGCGCCTGGTTGCTGGTGGCGGCGACGGGGGAACCCGGCAGCGCGCTGCCGCTGGCATCCGTCAGCGTCACCGCATCGCCAATCACCGGCGCATCGCCCAGCGTGCTGATGTAGAAGGGATCGATCGTGCTTTGAGCATTGCCATCGCCCTGGGGGACGACCCAGAGCCAGATGACCACGGGGGTGCCGTCATAGGCATCCGGCAGCACGATGTGCAGCGAGAAGGTATCCGTCACCGTGCCATCGCTGTTGGTGGTGTTTCCCGCGCTGGCGGCGGTGATGCTCACCTGGCCGGGACCGCGGTACGAATTGCCCATCTTGGGCTCGATGGTTACGCCTGCCGGGTGCGTCTGCTGGAATCGCATGTCCACGATGCGCGTGGACGGCGGCAGACTGCGGTCGCCGATCGAGTCGCTGGTCAACTGCTGGGTGGTCGAGTCCGTAATGCCCTGCACCTGCGCCATTGGGGCGATCGCGGAGTCCGGCTCGATGGTCAACGTCTGGATGTTGGAATCGCCCTGGCTGTCCCTGACGGTCACCTGCACCTGGGCCGGGCCGGCGAAGTTCTGGTCCGCCCGGATGTTCAGCACGGCATCGCGGGTGTCGGCGGCGCCGCCGAGAATCTGCACGGATTGCAGTCGCGGCGGCACGAGGGGGGCGAAGTTCTTTGTCGGATCCTGAGTGGACTGGAAGAGCTGGTTGTTGGAACGGAAGATCAGGTCGTTGTACACGTCCCAGCCGCTGACGATCTGGCCGAAGACGGGGTACCTGCCGTCGCCGTTGGGGAAGGGCCGCTGCGTGATGAAGAAGGTCCCATCGCTGGTGGCGGGGTTGCCGCCGGTGTCATTGAAGGCCAGTACGCCGGGGCCGGCGAAACTGAGCTCCTTATAGGCCCAGGTGTCCATGAAACTGGTGTTCATGGCCGGCAGCCCGGTCTTGCCGGTGCCGTCGTTGTGGATGGGATCGCCCGTGTAGAACAAGCCGCCCGTGAGCAAACTGTAGATGTTGACGTCGGAGTAATACGGGTTGGCGGTGGCATAGCCCGTCTTGGACGAATCCATCGTATACGTGGTGACCTGCTTGCCGGTGGAATCCGTCGAGACGATGCCGCGGTAGTTTTCGGCCAGGTCGATGAAGCGCTGCACGGCCTGGGGCGCCACGTCGTTGTACAGCATCACCGTGATGACGCCCACGGTGCCGGCGTCCTGGTAGCTGTCGGGAATGCCGTCGCCGTTGGTATCCACCGGCACGGTGTTGACGAAGGTCAGCTTGGCGAACTCGCGGCCCGTGTCGCTGCCCAGATCCCAGCTTAAGTGCAGGCCCGGATCGGTGGTCGTCGCGTTGTAAGTCAGCCCCGTATTGGCGGGATCCAGGCCGTCGATGCCGATGGACACGCCCCGTCCGTTGGTGGGCACCTCGAAGGTCGAGCCGGGAATCGAGGCGCCGAACGTGTACACGAGGAAGCTGACCGTCGCGGGCCGGACGTTGACGAACTCGGCGTACTGGCTCTCCAGGACCGTGAAGCTGACGTGGATGATGCCCGAAAACGTGCTGGAGGGCATGGACACCTGCACGTTGAAGGCTTTGGGGTCGCTGCCCTGGACGATGGTCGCGGTGGCGCCGTTGTCGGCGGTGGGCGTGGAGAACGTGAAGGCGGCGGCGTCGCTGGTGATGGTGCCGGGCACGAGCGTCGAGGGGCCGGTGGTGGGGTCGAAGGTCACGTTGCTGATTCCCACGAGCGGCCGCGTCCCGAACGAAATGGTGACCAACTGCGACGTCAGCATCCCGTTGGCCAGGCCGACGTCCACGGGCACCAGCAGGGCCCGAAACGCGCTGCCGTCGTATTCCGGCGGCACGACCACGTGCAGCACGTAAGGCGTGGAGCCCGTGACCGTGGAGCCGTTCTGGCTGAACGACGTGAGGCCGGACTTCGCGTACATCAGGGCCACGGCGCCCGGCCCGGCATACGTGGTGTAGATCTTGAAGGCGAAGGTGCCGGTGGCGGTCTGGGTGATCTGGAACGGCACGATCGTATCGCGCCCGGTGGCAATCACGCTGGTCAGAGGGGAAGTAACGGCCGCACGCGGGGTCGTCAGGTCCGCCGTCATGTGGGCGGTGACCTGCTGGCTGTAGGAGTGCCCCGACCCATCGGTGGCGGTGAGCGTCACGGGGATGTCGCCGGTGAGACCGGGATTCTTGGACACGATCGTGATCGAGCCGGCCTGGGGCTGCGTGACAACCCTCACGCTCGACAGCGCCGGCTGTGGGGCCGTCACGGCGGTGGAGCCGGAAGCCGTCGGCGTCATTTCCACTTGCCGCAGCACATCCCAACCGGACACAATCTGGCCGAAGACGAGCAGGTTGCTGCCGTCGCGCTGACTCTGCGAGCCATCGGTGATCAGGAACTGATCATCGCTCATGCCGGAGGATGAGGCGGTGAAGGCCAGCATGCCCGGGCCGTCGAAACTGAGTTGTCCGCTCTGCCCGGCTGCCAGGGCCGGATCGTTGGTGATGGGCGAAAGCCCGCTGCCGCTGGCGCCGGCGGCACGGCCGGTCTGCAGGAACAGGCCGCGAGACAGGGCGGTCACCGGCACATTGTGATAGTACGGGTACGGGTGCGCTCCGCCAGGCGTCACCAGCGTATTGTTGGCGACGGCCAGGGTGGCCAGATTCTCGAAACGCTGCACGCCCGCCGGGCTGCGGTCGTTGAAAAGTTCGACCACCACCGAGCCGATGGAGTTGCCCTGCGCATCCACGAAGTTCAGTTGGGCGAAGCTATTGGTCGGCGGCGCGACGTACACGTCCAGGTCGGAGCTGCCGGTGCTGGCGGTGTAGGTCAAGGCGCTGCCGTCGGAGGTGTAGCCCTGGAGGCCCAGCGAGACGCCTGTGCCGTTGGGATTCACGTCGACCTGCCCCGGCTGGGGCACGAAGCCCATGGTGATCACGCTGACCGTCTCGGTCGAAGGCGCCAGGTTGGGGAAGTTGATGGCCACGTCGCTCTCGATCGCCGAGAGCTTGATGTTGAACACGCCGTAATAGCCCACCGGCGCGGTGATGCTCAGCCGATACTGCGTGCTCTGGCCCGCCACGGGGGACACGGTGGCCGTGGCGCCGTTGAGCGGCTGGCCCTGGTCGTCGAACACGTCGGCCCGCACGTTCACCGCCGTGGTGGCGCTTACCGTGTCAACCACGTTGAACAACACGTCCTGCGAACTGCCGGGCGCCATGAAGAGCGGCCCGATGTTGCTGATGATCGGGCGAATGCTGGATTGGACCGTCGCCGACTGCGTTTGCGCCGGCAGGGATGGGAATTCCGCCATCGTCGCCGAAATGGTAAGCGTGAAATTCGACTCGTCATAGGTGGCCGGTAACGTCAGCGTCAGCGTGTACCCGCTTGCGGCATCACCGGAAACCTGGGCTGAAATTGTGCCCGGCCCGGTATAGGAGGACGTATCGACGGTCCAGTTCAACGTTCGTGACACGCTGGCATCGACGGGCACCTGAACATCCAGCGGCACCTGGCGCGTCTCGCCGGGCAGCACGCCGGTGATGGCCGGCAGCGCGTTAAAGACGAACTGGCTGATATTGACGGCGAACGTGAGCGAGGTGGGCGTGAAATTCTTGTTTTGGTAGCTTGCTTCGATGGCCGTCACGGTGATATTCGCCGTGGTGGCGGCGGCACTGGTGGATACGGTAATCGTGACGTCGTAGGTGCTCATGTCGACAGTCACCGTCACGCCGGGGGTGTCGCTGGCGGCCGTCACGTAGAAGCTCGAGGTGCTGGCATCGCTGATGCTCAGCGACACCACCGTCGACTGGCCGGCCAGCACGGTCGGCGGCTCGACGGAGGCGATGGTCGGCCGCGTGCCGTACTGCACGGTTGTCCGCTGCACCGCGCGCGTGGCGTTGCCGAAGTTCAGGAGCTGCGCCAGGAACGTGGCGGTGAAGAGCGTGCCATCATAGCTGGCGTCGGGAGTGAACGTCGCGGTGTAGCCGCCGGCAGTGGTGGTCGACTGCGCCGTATTGACGCTGACTGTTCCGGCGCCGTGGTAGTTATGGAAGACGGCGATGCCCAGCGAGCCACCGTCCGGGCCGCTGTAGCTTATGGTAAAAGGAATCGAGCCCTGCGGATTGGTTGCCAGGTCCAGCGGAGAGACCGCGCTGATGACCGGCAGTGTCGGCTCCGTCGGCTGGATCGTGTATTGCTGGCTGGTATGGCCGCCCGCGCCGTCATCCAGCGTGACGGTGATCACCTCCGCGCTGGTGAAGCCCGCCGCGGGCGTGACGAAGATCGACCCATCCTGCGGCTCGGAGACCAGCTCGACCGATTTCAGTTTGGGCGGATCCAGCGGCCGGTTACTGCCGCTGCTGTCTTGCTGACGGTTGATGACGTTGCGGATGATGTCCCAGCCGGAAATCACCTGCCCGAAAATGGGGTAGCCGCCGACGCCGCTGGGATAGGCGCCGTCCGTGATGAAGAACTGGCCGTTGTTGGTGCCCTGGCCGGTTGTCGGGTCGGCGCCCTTGTTGGCGAAAGCCAGCACGCCAACGCCCTCAAAGCCCAGGGCCGAGGGGTAATCGCCATTAAAATTGGGCAGAGGACTGTCCCCGGTGCCGTCGCCGTTGGCGGCGTCGCCGGTCTGGATGACGAATTCGGGGATGACGCGGTGCACGACGACGTTGCTGTAGAACGCCGGCTGGCCAGCGGCGGGGTCCGAGATTATCCCCGTGCTGGAGATGTACTTGGTGGCCAGCGTGATGAACCGCTGCGTCGCCTGGGGGCTCAGATCGCCGAACAATTGGATGATGATGCTGCCGATGGACGTCGTGCCGTCGCTCTCGACAAAATCCAGTTGCGCGAACTCGGTGCTCCTGGCCACCTGCACGTTCAGGTGCGCCGAACCAGTCGCGGTGATGGTCAGCGGGTTGCCGTCGGCGTCGTAGCCGTCGATGGGTATCGTCAGGCTCTGGCCGTCGCCGGAAATCAGCACGTAATTGTCAGCTACCTGCTGGCTGGAGTTCAAACCGCCGGGGCCGACGAACACAGGCGCCGAGGACAGCAACACACGGCCCTCCAGCGACTCCATGAGGCACCAGCAGAATACACAAGGGGGTGGGCTGGACGGACGGGGATTGCTCGATGATGGCCTCATGCGTACCTCACTGCAAACCTCCTGACGGCCAGACCTCGTGGCCACTGACCGTCTGGACAGACTCCGCTTGCTGCAGCCTCCTGAGCCAGGGCAGGGGCATATAGTATAGCACGATGGCCAAAGCACTTAGTTCGGAAAATCCGCTGGCAAACCCTGGAGGGATTCTTCGGCAAGTTTTCGCAACTTCTTTGGCTCAAAAGCGTTTACGTGATGCGGCTTGGTCCCCATCGCCCCTGGCTCCCGCCGCGCAGATGCTATCGGCCGCAAAGTCGGCACTCGTCCCGTTCTGGCGGCTGGCCCCGCATCCGCCAATGGCCTCACGGCCGCTGGCGCCCGCTTGGCGAGCCGATCTGGGTCGCCAAGTCGGCGGCGGCGGCGCGAATCAGTTTCAGGACCACGGCATCACTCAAGCCGGAAGAATCCCCCGCCAGCGGTTCGGATCGTGTGATGAGGAAAGCGGCCTGCTGGCGGCTGGAGCCGCTGCTCTTGATCGTGGCGCTGAGGGTGATTTGGGCCTGGCGGCTGGTACCCGCCGCGCTGTCGCCGCGGGTGCTGGTCTCCAGGCGAATCGTCCCGGTCAGCGTAGCCAGGTTCTCCGACTGCCCCATTTCATAGCCGCCCAGGATGCGGCCGTCAGGACCGATCGGCGGTCCCGAGATGCGCCAACCGAGCGGCCGCAATGCGGCCATTGTGGCCTGGATCATCCGGCCGGCCGTGTAATCCGGGCACGGCCGCTCGCACGTGAACTTCCTTACATCGATCGATGTCACCTGCGGCCCAAACAGCGGCGCACCCTCCATCGCCGGCGCCGCCGGCTCGCCTCGACCGCCGGCGCAGCCGCCGGCCATCGCTGCCGCCAGGCCCAACGCCATTGCCAGTTTCGCCGTCTTGGCACTCATTGGAGTCTTATTCCTCTCCCGCCCTTTTCGCTCCACCCTTTTCATGGCGGCTGCCCTCGTCGTGATCACTCCTATATCCGGCTAATTCTCTTGCCCCGCATCGCCCGCCCCCACTGCCGGCGCCGCTGGCTCGCCGCCCAGGCGAAGCTGCTCCAGTTTGCCCAGCGGCCGTTCCAGCGCGTTGGCGCGCGTGCCGGCCAGAGCGTCAAAACCATCGACGACTTTCCGCAGCTTCTTGCCGAAGTCATCCATGTCCGACTTGAACTTGCCCCACTGCTTGCTGAACTCGCTCAGCAGCCGCAGCGCCTCATCCGTCTGCCGCGACAAATTGGCGCACTCGGCGGCCTGGCGGGCGATGGCCAGCACCGCCAGCAGGCTCAGCGGCCCCACCAGCAGCACTTTCTTCTGGAGCGCCTCGGCCAGCACGCCGCCGTCCAGCTCCTGAATGAAGCCAAAGAGCTGCTCATTGGGAATGAACATCAGCGCGAAGGCAGCCGTGCCCGCGGCCGGGTCGATGTACTCCCGCGTGGCGATGGCGCCGATCTGCCGGCGGACATCCGCGGCGAAAACCTGGCCGGCGGCCTGGCGGGCGGCCCCGTCGGCGCCCACGTACTTGAGGTAGTTGTCCAGCGGGAACTTCACATCCATGTTCAGCTTGACGCCGCTGCCCAGCAGGAACGTGAAGTCAGGCCGGCGGCGGTTGTCGCCCATGATCTGCTGCTTGGTGTAGTTGACGCCGTTGATCATGCCGGCCATCTGGAGGATGTCATCGGCCATGCTCTCGCCCCAGGCGCCGCGTCGCTGGGGATGGGCCAGGGCGGCCCGCAGATCATCAGTCGTCTGGCGAAGCTGCACCACCTGCTGAATCGCCTCGCCCAGCCGCTGGCCCAGTTGGCCGTAATCCTGCTTGCGCGCGGACTCCAGCCGGCCCGCCAGGTCGCGCACCTGTTCCAGCCGCTCGTTCATCTGCTGGATGGATTTTTCGATCAGCAGCTTTCGCTGCTCAAGCTCCGCCGCCCCCGCCGCACTCTGCGCCGACAGGCTCTGCCCCGCCAGGCGCAAGAACTGCTCGCTGTTGGCCGACAGCACCTGGGATGCCAGCGCGCCAAAGGCATCTCGCACGTGCCCGTCCAGGGCCTCTTTCGCCGAGCGGCCGCGCACGTAAGCCGCAACGAGCGCCACGCTGGCGCCCAGGATCACCCCGCCGATAAAGGCCATCAGTACGTCCATACCCGCCTCCGCGATTGGCTTGCCTGGGCGCGATTCTACCGGCAGCGCGCAGGCCGGTACACCGATTTTCGCGGGCTAGTCCAAACCTATCAGTGATCTTCTCCGTTCCCGGGCATCGAACAGAGATCGGAACTATCTGAAAAAGCAGAACCAATTCCGCTCCAGAGAACCGCCGCCGGCAAAAGCACATAAGATTTTCGGCATCTCTGCAACCTTTTTGTCGTTTCGTGCGTCTTATTGGTGGCGGCCGCATTGGGGGGCGTTGCAAATCTGTGTGCGCGGCCGCGCGGTGGGTTGGGTGAAGGTTTCTACGGGTGGTTTGAAATGGCGGGCATGGACGGGACATCGGGCGCCCCGGGCGGCTGGGACGGCAAGCCTTTGGGTCGAATCCTCATCGATCGCGGCGATGTGTCGCCCGCGCAGGTCGAGGAGGCCCTGCTGCTTCAGAAGCGCCGCGGCGAGCGGCTGGGGGAGATTCTCTGCCGGCTGGGCCATACCGATGCCGAGGCCATCCGCCGCGCGCTGGTGGACCAGGCGGCCATCGCCCGCGTGGAGCTTTCCGGCGTGCAGGTCGAGGCCGAGGCCCTCGCGGCCGTGCCGGCGGAGATGGCTTTCCGCTTCAAAGTGCTGCCCCTTGCCGTGGAAGATCGCAAGCTTTCGGTCGCCATGGCCGACCCGTTCGACCGCCTGGCGCTGGAAACCCTGCGCGTGACCACCGGCAGGCGGATCGCCCGCCAGTATTGCCCCGAGGCGGAGCTGACCGAGGCGGCCCGGCGGCTGTACGGTTCCAACGTGGCGCGGATGATCGCCGACCTGGACAGCGAAACGCCCGCCGGCGCCGAATCCAGCGAGGAAGACCTGACGCATCACCTCCAGGAGCTGGCGGCCGAGCCGTCCATCGTGAACCTGGTGAACCTGGTCATCCAGGAGGCGATCGAGGCGCGGGCCAGCGACATTCACGTGGAGCCCTTCGAGCGGGCCATTCGCGTCAAGTACCGCATCGACGGCATGCTGCACGAAGTCTCCCCGCCCCCGAAAAAGCTGGCGGCGGCGATGGTCTCGCGCATCAAGATCATGGCGGGCATGAATATCGCCGAGCGCTTTGTGCCGCAGGATGGGCACATCGCCTTTGCCGGCCCCCGCGCCAAGGTGGACCTGCGCGTGGCGACCGTGCCGACGGTCTTCGGCGAGTGCGTCGTCATGCGCCTGCTGGACCGCGCCACGGCCATCATCGGCTTGGAGGACCTGGGCCTGGATGAAGCCGGCAGGGACAACTTCTCGGGCCTCCTGGAGCGGCCGCACGGCATCCTGCTGGTGACCGGCCCCACCGGTAGCGGCAAGACCACCACGCTGTATGCCGCGCTCAACAAGATTTACACGCCCGCCAAGAAGATCATCACCATCGAAGACCCGGTGGAGTACCAGCTCGACGGCATCAACCAGATTCCCGTCAATCCGAAGCGCGGGCTGGGCTTCGCCAACGGGTTGCGGGCCATCGTCCGCCAGGACCCGGATATCATCATGGTTGGCGAGATTCGCGACCGCGAGACGGCCGACATCGCCATCCGCTCCGCCCTGACGGGCCACCTGGTCTTCTCCACGCTGCACACCAACGACGCCCCCGGCGCCGTCACGCGCCTGGTGGACATGGGCATCGAGCCTTTCCTCCTGGCCAGCAGCTTGGAAGGCGTGCTGGCGCAGCGCCTGGTGCGAACCATCTGCCCCCATTGCCGGCAGCCGCATCATCCCGAGCCCCAGGCGCTGGAGCGCCTCGGCCGCACGCTGACCAATGGTTCGGCGGGCAGTTTCTACCGCGGCGCGGGCTGCCGCCAGTGCCGCCAGACGGGCTACCTGGGGCGCATCGGCATTTTTGAGCTGTTACGCATCACCGCGCCGGTGCGCGAGGCCATTCTAAAAGGCGGCTCCTCAACCCAGGTGGCCGCCGTCGCCCCGGCCGATCACAAGCCGATGCGCGAGGATGGCTATCGCAAGGCCGCCGCCGGAATCACGACGTTGGAAGAGGTCCTCCGTGTCACACAAGACACGCAGACGGAGGACGCGCTGACCTAACGCGGCCGATACATCATGCCCAATTTCGCCTACACCGCCCTGGATGAGCAAAGCGCGCCTGTGACCGGCACCATTGAGGCCACCGGCCGCGGCCAGGCGATCGCCGCGCTGGCCGAGCAAAAGCTGTTCGTCACTCACCTGGGCGAAGAGGCTGCCTCGGCGGCCACCGACTCGAATGCCCAGACGCATCAGGGGGGCGTCTGGGCGCACTGGGGCGCGGTGTCCTGGCCGTGGGCCGGAAAGCCGCTGCGGCCGCGCGTCAAGGCGACGATGCTGCGGCAATTGGCCACGGCGCTCCAGGCGGGCCTGCCGCTGCTGTCGGCGCTGCGGGCCGTGGAGCAGCAGGCCGAGAGCGCCACGCTGCGGACCGTGATGAGCGACCTGGCCCAGAAGGTGCAGGATGGCCAGTCGCTCTCGGCGGCCCTGCGCGGCCGGCCGCGCGACTTTACCACGCTGGAGGCCAGCATGGTCCGCGTGGGCGAGACGGCCGGCGTGCTGGACCAGGTGATGGCCCACCTGTCGGATTTCGCCGAGCGGGATGTGGAGATCAGCCACAAGATCCGCTCGGCGGCCACGTACCCGGTGTTCGTGCTGGTGCTGGCGGGCATTTCGGTGGTGGTGATTCTCACGGTGATCCTGCCGCGTGTGATGGCGGTGATCACCGAGGGTACGGGCACGGCGCTGTTGCCCTGGCCGACCCGCGTGTTGCTGGGGCTTTCGGGATTCCTTACGAGTGTGTGGGGCTTGTTGCTGTTGGCTGCCTTGGCGGCTGGGGCGTGGCTATTTCGATCGTGGGCAAGACGGCCGGCCGGCCGGCTGGCGCTGGATGGGTTCAAGCTGCGTGTGCCGGTGCTGGGCACGGCGATTCGGCGAGTAGCCGTGGCGCGGTTCGCCCGCACGCTGGGCACGCTGAGCCAGTCGGGCATCCAGATTCTCGAGGCCCTGCGCGTGCTGCGCGACACGCTGGGCAACGAGGCCCTGGCCCGCCATGTGGACGAAGTGGCCGGGCGGATCACCCAGGGCCAGTCCATCGCCGAGCCGCTGCGCCGCACGGGCCAGTTTCCCGCGCTGCTGACACAGGTGATCGCCTTGGGCGAGAAAACCGGCAAGCTCGACGAGATGCTGCTCAAGACGGCCGACGTGTACGAGAAAGAGACGGCCGCGGCCATCGACCGCCTGATGATCCTCCTGCCGGCAGCGCTGATCGTGCTTTTGGCCGGCGTGGTGGGTTTCATCCTGGCGGCTGTGCTGCTGCCCATCCTGGAGATGCAGGGATCGATACCGGGACTGTGAGGCTGGAGGCCAAGGGCTAGAGACTGGGAGCGACAGCTTGAGATTGGAAACGGGTGAAGCAATGCATATTCCGGCCGTTCCTCCAGCCTACAGCCGAATTGCGAAAAGGAAGTCCAAATGAAACAGGACAGACTCGCTCCGGCCGGCCGGCCACGCCGGTCCGCCTTCACCATCGTCGAGATTCTCGTGGTCGTCGTCATCATCGCCGCGTTGGCGACGCTGGTGGTGCCGCGGCTGTTTGGCCGCGTGGGCACGGCCAAGCAGGCGATCGCCAAGCAGAAGATCGAGGAGATCGACAAGGCCATCCAGATCTTCTCCAACGATTACCAGGACTACCTGGAGGACTCGCTGCCCGAGTCGCTGGAGGACCTGGTCGCGCGGCCGGCGGCCATTCCGGAAAACGCCTGGAACGAGCCGACCCTGCGCCGCCAGGACCTGATCGACCCCTGGGGAAGGCCGTTCCTGTATCGCAAGCCCGGCCAGTACGGCGACAAGTACGACATCTACAGCCTCGGCAAGGACGGCCGCGAAGGCGGCGAGGGCGAGAACGCCGACGTCGTCAGTTGGCATGTGGACAAATGAGAGAGCACCCGTCAATGGTTGCACGATCGAGAATAGCTAGCCAGCCAACCACAACGTGTGGTGGTTCTGGGCTGACCACTGCACAATCGACATGGAAGATGTCGAGTGGCCACCTGCCTGGCCAGCCTGTTCCCAACCGTAACAATGTTACGGTTGAACTTGCCTGGTCATCCTTTCCCGGACCTCCAGCTTCCCGCCCCCGGGCTTCGACGCTGAGCTCAGCCGAAGCGCCTCCAGCCTCCTGTCGCGGCCTGACCATGGTCGAACTTCTGGTCGTGCTGGCGCTGATCGGCGTGCTGGCGGGCATGACGGTTCCGCGCCTGGCGGGGGCGACGGCGGGCCGGCAGCTCCGCCAGGATGCCCGCCGGCTGGTCCTGGCGGCCCGGGCCGCGCACGACCATGCCGTCGGCCATCAGCGGCTGTGCCGGCTGATGATCGACTCGGCCAGGCGGCAATTCGCCCTCGTGGAGCAGGACACCGACGAGCAGGGCGAACAGACGTTCGTGCCGCTCGCCTTCGGCCTGGGACGGCCGCAGATGCTCGGCCGCAACAGCCGCTTCGAGAACGTCTGGGTCGAGCCCATGCCCCGGGCCGGTTTCGGCGGCGACGACCGCGGCATCACGTTCGACGAGCTGGGCCAGGTGGATGCGGCCATCATCACGATCGGCGATGGACGGCGCCACTGGTCGCTGCTGACCAGCCCCGCGACCGGCCGCATTCGCCTCCAAGAAGGCGTGGTCGATGAACTGCCCATTGATCGAGTGGATCTGGACCATGAGTAAGTCATCGCGAATCCTCACCCGGGGCCGGCCCTCCGACGCCTACCCCGCCCGGCCCGCCAGCTCATCGTCGCTGGGCCGGCGGGGCGGCTTTACGTTGGCTGAGGCCCTGGTCGCGGGCGTGCTGCTGTCGCTTTCGGCCGGCGTGCTGTCGCTGATCACCACGCGCGGCATGGCGGCCCTGGAGCGCTCGCGCGACCTGCACCGGGCCGCCGGCCTGCTGGATGCGACGCTCACGCGCATCGACCTGGTCGGGCCCGCGCGGGCTCAGGTGGAAGGCTGGACGAGCGGCCAATTCCCCCAGCCCGATGACCGCTTCGCCTGGCAGGCCGAAATCCTGCCGGACCCCAACAGCAACTTGTACGACGTGACCGTGACCATCACCTGGACCGACAGCGGACGCCGGCCGCACAGCGCCCGCGGGCGGACGCTGCTGGATGACCCGCCCGGCTCGCATTCACCGGACCTTCAATGGGACGACCTATGACCATGGTGACTGCCGCGGCCGGCTTCACGCTGGTGGAGCTGCTGGCGGCGACGACGATCACCGTGCTCCTGGCGGGAGCGACGGTGACGTTGCTGCGCACCAGTTCGGCGGCGGCCCGGCGGGTCGAGGCGCAGTCGGCCGTGCAGCAGGAGGCGCGGGCAGCGGTGGCCGCCGTGTCGGCGGCGCTGCGGAACGTCGAACGCAGCCCGGACCAGGACACGTGGATTCAAGGTCTGCAAGGCCGACTCGATAATTTGCCCGCCGACCGCCTGCGAGTCTTCACCATCACGCGCCGGCCGGTGCGGCTGGGCCAGCCGGAGTCGGATGTGGTGGAATGCGAATTCTTCCTGGCCACGCCCCCCAATGCCCCGGCGCCGCGTCTGATGCGGCGGCTGGACCCGACGCGCAACCCCCCTCCCGATGGCGGCGGCGTGGTCGAGTCGGTCGCGGAGAATGTCGTCGCGCTGGAGATTGCCTACTTCGACGGCACCGACTGGTGGCCGGAATGGGATGGCCGCAAGCAGGGTTGGCCCGTGGCGGTCAAGGTAACCATTACGGTGCTGGCCGATGCCCGCCGCGGGCGCGTGTTTCGCGCGGAACGGTTGATCGACTTCCCTCACCTTCCGTCGGCGGAGGGCAAGACCAAATGATGCCCCAGTGCGCTTATCGCCGCCGCCGGCAAGGCGGGTTCGCCCTCATCGCCGTGCTGTGGGTCGTGGTAGTGGCCTCGCTGATCCTGGTGGGCGTGCAGAAGGGCTCGCAGGTGGAATTGGCCGCGGCGTACGGCGAGCTGTCCGGCGTGCAGGCGCAGTGGATGGCCCGCGCGGGCGTGGAGCGGGCGATCAGCCAGCTCCACGCGGAGAGCGCCCTGGGCGGCTGCGACAGCATGCGCAACGAATGGTTCGACAACAAGGAGGCCTTCAACATCGACCTTTCCCTGGGCGTGTGCTGCGTCCTGGCGCCACTGCCGGCGGGGCCCGCGGCGCCGACGGCCACCGCGCCGGCCCGGCGGTATCGCTTCGGACCCACCGACCTGGCCTCCCTGGTCAACGTGAACACGGCCGATGAAAATCAGCTCTTCCGCCTGGGCGGCCTGACGGGCGCGCAGATCAACGCCATCCTGGACTGGCGCGACCCCAATGACAACGGCCGGCCCGGCGGCGCCAAACAGGACTACTACGACAGCCTGCCATACTCCTACCTGATGCGCAACGGCTCCCTCAAGACCGTCGGCGAGCTGCGCCTGGTGAAAGGCATCGATTTTCAGACCTTCTACGGTCAGGATGCCAACGGCGATGTCCTGCCCGACCGCTATTGGACCACGCTGGCGGGCCTCCAGCCGGCCACGACCAACGATACTCGGCAGACAATGGGAATCGGCGATCGCCTCACCGTTCACTCGTTCGAACCGAATCTCGATGCGGCGGGACAGAAGCGTGTGAACGTCAATTCCGTCGATGCCGACACGCTGAAGCAGCGATACAACTTCTCCGACGCATTGGCGCAGGGTTTCGTCAGCCATACCACCAGCCACGCGCCAAGTTCCCCCGGCGCCGGCCCAGGCGGTCCCGGCGCCTCCAGCGCGGCTGGCAGGTCTTCCACGGATACCCGTTCATCGCCCGGCGGCGGGCCCTCATCCGGCGGCGGTGCGGGAGGTACCCCCGGCGGCCCGGAAGGGGCTAAACCCTCCGGCGGCCGGTTCGGCAGTTTGTTCGAATTGCTGGATGTCCAGCCCGCCCAGCAGGGCCAGGCGCAGGCGAATTCCTCCTCCGGCCAGTCGGGCAAGGTGGATCGGATCGACATCGATTGGCTCGCCCAGCATTGGGATGAGCTGACGCTGACGGATGACCAGCGATTGCCCGGTCGGATCAATGTCAACACGGCTGCACCTGACATCCTGATGACCTTGCCCGATATGGCCGAGGCCGAGATGGATGCCATCTGCCAGCGCCGCGATGGGCCCAAAGGCCCCTTCCTGAGCGTGGGCGAACTGTACATCAGCAAGACGCTGTCGCAGGACCGGTTCAAAAGCGTGGCCGAGCGGGTGTGTGTCCGCAGCGGCGCGTTTGAAGTGCGTTCCATCGCCACCACGCGGCTGGGTGTGCGCCGCCAGATTGTGGCCATCGTCGATCGAACGGCCAAGCCGGCCAGCATCCTCTATTGGTACCAGGGCGAGTAATGGGCAAGAACAATCCACAGGCCGCTTGGGGGCTGGATGCCACCAGCGGGCAGGACGTGCGGCTGGTCCGCTTGGTCCGCCAGGCGGATGGCTGGGCCGTCACGCAGGCTCGCCAGGCGCCGCGCCCGGCAGGGCAGCCCGCATCCCAGGTGGCCGCATCGGTGGCCGCGGGCGCAGCGGGCGAAGCCGTCGCCGTGGCGGTGAGCGACCAGGATGTGCTGTATCGCGCTGTATCCGTGCCGGCCGCACAGGATGCGGGTTTCCGCGCGATGATGGCCGCACAGATTGAGGTGCTCATCCCCGGCGAGATGAGCCGCTTCGTGACGGCTTGGCAGGCGGCGGCAGATCCGCACCGGCCGTCCATGCGCCGCTGCGTGTTGTGCGCCGCGAGGCGCGATGCGGTCGACGAGGCCCTCGCTGCCAGCCGCGGAGTCTCTCGCGATGGGCGCGGGGCCTTTCCATCGACGCTGGCGCTGGCCGCAATGTGGGGCCGGCGCGGCGACGACAAGCCGGTCTTGCTGGTGCACCTCGCCGAACAATCCACCGCCGTGGCCGCCATGCGCGGCGCATGTGTCATTTCGGCTGGCGTGGCGGATAGCGCCTTGGATAGCGCCGCAGATGCGGCGGTGCGAGTCTGGGCACGCCAGGTACGCGAGGTGGTCGAGCACGCCGTGGCGGAGATTCCCCGCGACCAGCGGCCCGTGCGCTGCATCCTCTTCGCCCCGGCCGCACAAGCGGCGCTCGGGGCCGCAGCTCTGACCGAGGCCCTTCATATTCCCGTCGAGCCAGCCGCACCGCCGGCCGATGTGCAAATGGCCGGTGCAGATTTTGCGACGTACGCCCTGGCCATCGCCCTGGCCCAGGCGGCGGCTGACGAAGGCGATGGCCCGGCCAATTTCGTCCCGGCCAAAGCGGCCCGCACGCCCGTGCCCCTGCGCCGGGCGTGGCGCTGGGCGGCGGTTTTCGTCTGGATCGCCGCGGCGGTGGCGGTGCTTTACGGGCTGGATGTGCACGAAGCAGCCGTCCTGGACCGTGATGCCCAGGATATGCAAAAGGCCAGCCTGGCCGGCGGCGGCCTGGCACGCCAGCGGGCGGTGGGCGATTTTCTGGAATCGACCGCCGGACCGCTGGACATCCTCGAACGATTGTCCACCACGCTGCCCGAATCGGCCATGCTCACCACCTGGCGGTACAGCCGCGACGGCGAGCACGTCATCGGCGGCATCGTGCCCGATGAGGCACAATTCCTCCAGGTGCTCGACACACTGCACAAGCTCGGCACCGTGCAATGGAAGACTGGCCGCGTGAACGAGGGCAAATTCCAATTCGAGGTCTGCCTGAATTTCACGCGCGCCGCCGCAGCGGCCTCCAGCAAACCCGCATCATCCCCCGGCGCGCCTGGCACCGGGCCGGCGGCTGACGGCTCTTCCTCTCGCCCGCAGTCCAGCCCGGCGGGCCGGCCGGCCATAACTGACGCAGCGTCGCCCTTGGGCGCTTCGGGGCCAGCACCCCAGAAACCGGCTGCAGAACTTACGCCTGCACCGCGTCCGGAGGTATTACAGCCGCTTGTTCCATCGTCCGCCGGCCAGGCGGAAGCCACGGTGCCGGCAACAGCCGTTCTCGTCGTCTCCGACTCCTCGGTCGTCCAAGTGTCCGTCGGCCAGAATGATCAGCACGAATCGACAACGCAGGCCAGCCAGGATGAAGACGCCCAGTCCCAGCCAGATATGCCGGCATCGCAGAGCGATGACGAGACGGATTCACCCTCTGAAGTCCACGAGGAGCAACCCTCATGAACCTCTCACCTCGCGATCGCCGCGCGATTTGGGTCGGGGCCGTCGGTCTGGCGGCCGTGGCGCTGGTCGCGTTTGCCATGATTCCCCTGGCGCAAAGCTGGAGCGACGCCCGCCAGCAGATTCGCCAGTCGCGCCAGCAAATCGCCCACCAGAGCGCCCAGATGGCCCAGGTGCTGCAACAGCAGGCCCGCCTGAAGCGCCAGTTCGGCGCGGCCGCCACGCAGCCGGTCGCCGCGGATGAGCCGACCGCCCAGCGCAATTTGTACGAGGCGGCCCAGGATGTGCTGAAGGCCGGCGGGCTGCAGGTGACAGGCTACGAGCCTCAGCGGCCGCGGCGGCTGGGCCAGCTGGCCGATGTGGCGTTCATGCCACTCCAGGTCCGCGGCAAGTGCAACACCGAGCAACTGACCAAGTGCTTGGCGGGCCTGCGGCAGGCCAAGACACTGGTCGTTGTCGACCACCTGGCCGTGACCAGCGACCCCAAACAGCCCGACCAACTGGACGTGACCATGGTTCTGTGCACGCTGGTGCGCCAGGCCAGGAGCCGCTCATGAGGCTGCCCAAAATGAGATTTCATCGCGTGGCGGCGGCGGCATTGGTGCTGGCCGCGGCACTGCTGACGGCGGCGGCGGTGGCCGCCGGCGTGCAGCGCGGCAGCGAGCGCCGCCAGGTCAGCGAGGTCATTGGGCGCTACGCGGCCGTTTTTGCACCGGCGCCGCCGGCCCAGGCGGCCTCGCCGGCCAGCGCCGGTGCCGCCGGTGCTGCCAGCGCTACGGCCAGCGCGCCGGCCAGTTCCGCGCCGGCCTCGCGCGCCAGCGCGCATCCGGCCGCCCCAGCGCCGGCGGCGGAAAAGGGCGACAAGCCAGACAAGGCCCAGGAAGAGCGGGTGCAGCGGATCTGCCGCCGCAATGTGTTCAACCCGCCCCGGCCGCCCAAGGATGACAACTTCAAGGCCAAACTGGTCGGCGTGCTGGGGCTGATGGCCTATTTCGAGGGCAGCCAGGGACAGCCCGTGGGCCAGAATTTCAACGGCGCCACCATCAAGGCGATCGGCCCGGATTGGGTCGAGGTGGAGTACGAAGGCAAGACGCGCCGGCTTAACGTTTTTGATGGCTCTGGCGGCGGTCCCTCGCCCCAGGGCCCCCGCGGCCGCGGCGGGCCGCAGCCGCCCATGGTTATCTCCGGCGGACCCCCTGCCGGCGCGATGGCGCCCATGCCGGTCGGCCCGGCGGCCGGTGGCCCGATGGATGAGGCCCAGATGCGGGCCATGATGGAAGCCGCGCGGGCCAGGGCCGAACGAATGAGGGCTTCTGCGGCCAGCGGCAGCGCCGCTTCTCAACCGTGAACGTGACAACCGTCTCAAGAGGACCAGCGGGGTTATGCGTATGAAACGAGTGATTTTCGAAATCGGCGCCGTCGTTGTGCTGATCGGAGTGCTGGTGAGCGTTGCCGGCGCGCAGGCCACTCGGCCATCTGAGGCTCCCCGGCGTTTTGTCGATCGACGGGCTTTGGCAGCGGCGGCCGCCGCATCGCAAAGCAGTTCCGCGCCGGCCTCCAGGCCGGCCAGCGCCTCGGCACCCGCCACGCGTGCGGCCAGCGGGCCGGCCACTTCCAGTGCCCCGGCCAGCGCCAGCGCGCCGGCCGATGATGGCAAGATCTCCGTGGCCTTCCGCGACATGACCGTTGAGCAGATCGCCAGCTTTCTCGGCGAGAAGCTCAACAAGCCGGTCCTGATGACCAAGGATGATCTGAAGGCCAAGAAGGTGACGCTGGTCTGCAAAGACAAGAAATCCCTCTCCGACGCCCTGTATCTCGTCCGCCAGGCGCTGCTCATCCAGGGCGTGGTGGTGGATGAGGACCCGCAGGTCGTGTACATCCGGCCGGTGGAAGAGGCCATGCGCTCGCATCCTCGCCAGGTGCCCAACGAGGTGGACCTGGCCAAGCAGGTCGATCCGCTGGAGATCGTGCAGAAGGAATTCCTACTGCGCAACTACGAGCCGGCCAAGATGGCCGACATCCTCAAGCCCATGCTGCCGGCCTTTGCGCACATCCTGGTTGATCCCAGCGCCCGCCGGCTGGTGATCACCGACACGGTGGAAGACCTGCGGCAGCTCCAGGGGGTGATCACGCGCGTGGATGTGCCGGCCTCGCGCCGCCTGGATACGAAGGTCTTTTCGCTCAAGAACGGCGATGCCGTCGAGATCATCGAAGTCCTGCGGCCCAAGATCGCCGCCCACCTGGGCAGTGCGCCGCGCGACATCACCGTGGTTACGCCTGAGGCCGCCCCCGGCGGCGCTGGCGGCAGCGGCGGCGGTGAAGCCGGCCGCGGCGGGCCGCGCGGCGGCCGCGGTGACGGCGGGTCGGGCGGCTCGGGCCAACCGGTGGTCATGGGCCCCGGCGGCGGACCGGGCGGACCGGGCGGGCCCGGCGGACCCGGCGGGCCGGGCAGCGGGCAATCGGGCCCCTCGGCCGGCGGGGCCGGCGCTTCGGTGACCGAAATCCCGGCCGCCTCGGCCGGCGTCACCTTGATGCCCAACGTGACGCGCAACTGGATCATCGCCACGGCGCCGCCCGATGTGCTGGACCTGATCGAGCAGTGGATCGGCGAGCTGGATACGCCGCGCGAGGTGGAAAAGAATTACGCCATGTACGATGTCCAGCATGCCGACCCCAACGTGATCGCCTTCCAGGTTCAAAACACGCTGCGCTCCTATCCCGACGTCGAGGTGGCCAAGACCACCTCTGTCGCCCGCTTCGGCCAGGCTAAGCGGATCATCATCTTCGGCTCCAAGAGCGGCCGCGCCCTGGCCGCCGAACTGCTGGAGCAGATGGACACGGATGATTTCCGCCAGCGCATCCGCAGGACGTTTCCGCTGGATTTCGCCAATGCCGAGGAGATGGGCAAACGCATTGACGATCTGTACGCCGGCATGGAGCTGGACAGCTCCTACAGCTCCAGTTATGGCTACTCCTCCACCTCCTATCGCCGCAACGCGAACATCCCCAAGGTGACCTGCGTCCCGGATAAGCGGCGCAACGCCATCACCATCATCACCGACGCTGAGACAATGGTGGAGGTGGCCAAGCTGATCGAGGAGGAAGACACGCCCATCGACACGGCCGACGTGCTGCCGCGCCGCTACGAACTCAACTATGCCGACGCCGGCGAACTGAAAACGCTGCTGACGGACATGTTCAGCCAGAAGGAGCGTCGCCGCAGCTTCTACGACGAGCTCTTCGGCAACCCGCAGGCGGAGGAGGCCAAGACCATCGGCCGGCTGATGGGCCAGTTCAACTTCCGCGTGCTGCCCTCCTCCAACGTGCTGATGGTCAACACGACCAACGCCGAGTACTACAAGGTCATTGACGACCTGGTGCTCCAGCTCGACAAGCCGTACAGCGTCGGCCTGCCGGCCATCGTGGAACTGAATCACGCCAATGCCGAGGACCTGTGCGAGCAGCTCAACGCCATCCTCGGCCTGGCCGGGGCCTCCTCCACCGTGCGCCGGGCCGACCGCGGCCTGGATACTACCAACGCCGCCGCCAGCCCCTCTTCCGGCGGCGGCGGCGGCAACGGCGGGGGTAATCACGGCAGCCCCGGCTCCCCATCAGGCGGCAACGGCAATTCCGGCCCCGAGAGCACGCGACCGGAGGAAATGGCCTTCTGGTGGCAGCACACCGGCTCGCAGCCCAACGCCAACGAACTGCCCGTCAGCAACATGATCGGCAAGGTGCGCATCGTGCCCGTCTACCAGCGAAATGCGCTGATGGTGCTGGCGCCGCCGGGCTACCAGGATTCCATCGTCGAGCTGGTGCAGGACCTGGACCTGCCCGGCCGGCAGGTGATGATCCACGCCCGCGTCGGCGAGATTGAACATGACAACCAGACAACCCTGGGCCTGCGGATCGCCTCGGACCCCTCGCTGCTGTCCTCGGCCGACACGGCCATCGGCGGCTCGGCGCAGACCGCATATCTCCAGAAGGTCCCCATCGACAACGGCAGCATTGCGCTGTCGGCCAACACGAATATCGCCGCCCTGCTGAACCTGCTGATGCGCAAGTACGACATGACCATCCTGATGAGCCCCACGCTCGTCACCTCCGACAACCGGGCGGCTGAATATTTCGACGGCTCCGACGTGCCCGTGCAGACGGAGCAGCGCACCAGCCCCGAAGGCACCAGCACCGTGACCAATGTCGCCTACGAGGAAGTCGGCACGCGGCTGCGCATCCGGCCGCACATCACCTCCAACGGCAACGTGGACCTGCTGATCAACCTGATCATCTCGCGCCAGGAGCCCGGCTCGGGCATCTTCGGCAACCCCGTCTTCGACCGGCGCGAGGTGACCACGCACGTGATCGTCCAGAACGGCCAGACGATCATGCTGTCAGGCATCATCCACAAGGAAGACTTCAGCGATGTCCGAAAAGTGCCGCTACTGGGCGACCTGCCGCTCATCGGCGGAATCTTCCGCAGCGTCGACAAGGGCCGGCGAAACGTCGAGCTGGTGGCGTTCGTCACGCCCTGCGTGATGCAGACGGAAGACTCCATTGCGGATCAAAAACCGGTGGGTGAAGTCATGGCCAAGCCCCTGGCAACGCTGCGGCGAATCCAGGAAAGCCTCAAGGCCAAGGAGAAGGCGGCGGCTAAAGAGGCCCAGCCGGCGATTGACAACGATGAGGGCATCGAGGCGCCTACGACCCGCCCGGCGCCGCCCCGGCACCGACCCGCCCGGGGCCAGGAGACCCGTGGCCCGCGAGGCGCTCTGCACGAGGCCCAGCAGGATCAGCCGGCCGCACCCGGGAACACCGAGGCGGCCGAGGGGCGCTCGGACAAACGCATTCAGCCGGCGGTGCAGGAGCAGCCGGCGGAGCAGGAAACGCCCGCGGCCGATGCCGCCAAGCCGGCAGGACCACCGGAAGATGATGAGTCGGCACAAAACTAACCGTGAGACAGCGCCGGCGGCCGTGGGCGAGGGCGGACGATTTCCATCGGCCATCACGGGCATACTTCTTGCGGTGGTCGCCGTGGCGATGCTGACGGTTTCCTGCGTGCCTCCGGCCGCGCGACTGCCCGCAGCGCCTTCGGACAAGGTCGGCGCCGCCGAATCACCATCGCCCCTCTCGCATGTCCGACTGCACGTGCAGCGCATAACACAAATCCCCAACAGCGGCCTGCTGCTGCCGACGGTCTCGCCCGATGGGCAGTGGGTGGCCTATCTCGATTTGGCTAGCGCCCGCCCGCCGAACGGCGAAGCGATGCTGACGGGGCAAGGGGCCTCGTCGATGTCGCTGCACGCCAGGTCCCTGGCCGATGGCTCCTCCCGCCAAATCTGCGCCCAGGGGGCCGCCTGGCCCGTCTGGTCGCCGGACAGCGGCCGCCTGGTCTTCTTCAGCCACGACCGCGGGGGAAATCTCCAGCTTGGCTTGCATGATGTTGCGGCCAACCGCGCCGATTTTCGGCCCTTGCCGGTGGGCGCCGCCGCCATGCCCGCGATTTCGCCGGATGGCCGCAAACTGGCGCTGGTCAGCTTTGAGGCCGACGCCAGCGCCTCTCGGCTGCACCTCTGCGATCTCGATTCGGGCCGCCTTCTGGCGGCGCCTCCGGATCTGGGAGCCGGCCACCCCATCTGGCCCGCCTGGACGGGTGCCAACCGGCTTGCGGTGGTCATGGTCGAGGCGACCGGCGGCCGCATCGTCGAGTGGGACACCGCCGCCGGCAGCGTGGCCGCACGCGGCCAGATTGCCGTGGCGGATTCACCCGCCGGCCTGCTGGCCGTGGGCCTGACCATCGCGTCCCTCGCCGCCGGCGACCAGGCGCACCTGGCGTATTTCGACGCCGGCGCCAAAGCCATCACCATCCATTCACTGTCGAGCGAGGTCCCTCATTCCCTGGCGCCCCTGACGCAATCAGGCTGCTGGCAGGGTAGCCGGCAGTTTCTGGCCGGAACGGATGAATCCCTGCTGCTGTACCGCGATTTGGGCGGGGGTGGTGGTAAGCCCCTCTCGCTCATCAGCGGGCGCTGGCTGCCCCGCTGGGCCGACCCCTCCGGCCAGAAGGTCCTGGCGTTGACCCAGGGCGCCCGGCCGGAGCTGTTTGAACTGGTTCGTATTGATATTGTCCCTGAATAAATCATCCCGGGCCGTGGGCGCAGAAGCGCAGCGGCCCTCGCCGCGGCATAGCGGGCTGCCGCGCGATCAGGACACCTGGGCCACCACCTCAAACTGCTTCTTGAGCCCCGCGATCGAGACCGTAAAGGAGCCCGGCTCGACAACCCGATTCAGATTGACGTCGATCAACGACAGGTCTTCGGGGCCAAGCACGAATTCCACGGTGCGCTTCTGACCGGGTCGTAGAGTCACCTTCGTGAAGCGCTTGAGCGCCCGCACGGGCGTCGACACGCTGCTGTAATCGTCGGTGAGGAAAAGCTGGACCACTTCCTTGCCCTCGCGCTTACCGACATTCGCCACATCCACAGCGATCTGAACGCGGCCGCCGGTGCCGATGCGCCCCGGCGCAAGCCGCAGGCGAGAATAGCGGAACTTCGTGTACGACAGCCCAAAGCCAAACTCAAACAGCGGCGTGGTCGGACCATCGACGTAATCGCGGCCGGGGGTCTGGGCGTTGCCGGGCTTGTGGTAGTAGCCGCGGGCCGATTTCTTGTGGTTGTAGAAGACCGGCACCTGGCCCACGCTGCGCGGGAAGGAGATCGGCAGCTTGCCGCTGGGGTTGACCTGGCCGAACAGGATTTCCGCGATCGCGCGGCCGCCCTGCTCGCCGGGGAACCACGCTTCCAGGATGGCCGGGGCCTTTTGCACAATATCTTCAATCGCCAGCGGCCGGCCGTTGATCAGAAGGACCACCACCGGCTTGCCCGTCGCCAGCAGCGCGGCGACCAGCTCTTCCTGCACGCCGGGCAACCCCAGCTTTGAGCGGTCGAAACCCTCGCCCACGACGGCGCCGCTGGCACCCCCCGCGCCGGCCGCCGCGACGGTGGTCGAGCTGACTTCACCCACCGCGGCGATGACCACATCGGCCGCCCTGGCCGCGCGGAGGGCCGCGTCAAACCCCGATCGATCCGGCGTGTAGATCGGGCAACCCGAAGCGTGCAGGATGCGCCGGCCCTTGCCGGCCAGGGCCCGAATGCCCGCCAGCGGCGATATCTTGCCTTCCTTATTGATGACATAGCCGCCCAACTGCGCCTCGGCCGCGTTGGGGCCGATGACGGCGATGGTCTTCACTTTCGGACCCAGCGGCAGGAGGTTCCGCTCGTTCTTGAGCAGCACGATGGCCTCTCTGGCCGCCTCCAGCGTCAGCGCACGGTGCCGGGCATTGCCGATGACACGGGCGGCCTGGGCAGGCTGGGGCAAGGTTTCCTCGAACAGGCCGGCCAGGAATTTCACCCGCAGGACCCGGCCGGCCGCCTGGTCCACCAGGTGCGGGTCGACCTCGCCGCGGCGCACCTGCTCGCGCAGCTCGTCGTTGTAGCAGTCGATAAGATTCGCCTCCAGGTCCAGCCCGGCCTCCAGCGCCTGGCGGCCGGCCTGGGCGAAGGAGCTGGCCGTGCGATGAAAGCGATGCAGCATCCACGGCCCGCCGAAGTCGGCGAAGGTGTAGCCGGCGAAGCCCCATTCCTGGCGCAGGATGCGCGTGAGCAGCTCGGCGTTAGCGTGGCACGGAATACCGTCGATCTCATGGTACGCCGGCATGACGGACAGCACGCCCGCCTCGACCACGCCCGCCTTGAAGGGCACGAGATACGTGTCGCGCAGTTCGCGCGGCCCGACGGCCACCGGCGACAGGTTAATGCCCGACTCGGGCGAGCCATACGCCACGAAATGCTTGAGCGTGGCCACGATATGCTCGCGGTCGACGCCCGGGCCGCGGCCCTGGAGCCCGCGGACGTAGGCCACGCCCATGCGCGAGACCAGGTACGGATCTTCGCCGTACGATTCCTCCACCCTTCCCCAGCGCGGATCGCGCGCCAAATCCAGGTCCGGCGCCAGCCCCTGGTGCAGGCCGGCGGCCCGGGCCTCGCGGGCGGCCGTGGCGGCCATGGTCTCCACCAGCGCGGGGTTCCACGTCGAGGCCATGCCGATGATCTGCGGAAAGACCGTGCTGTCGCGCGCGTACAGCCCGTGCAACGTCTCGTGGAAGATGATGGCCGGAATGCCCAGCCGCGTGTGCTTCTTCAGGAACCGCTGCGTGTCGCGAACCGCCGCCACGGCCTGGGCGATGGGCAACCGTGCGGGAAAGAGCAGCGTGCCAATCCCCCGGCCGGCGAAAAATTTTCGCGCGCGGCCCACGCTCAATCGCCCCCGGTGGCAGAGCTGGTCAATTTCGTGGCAATTCATCTCGCGAAACTTCTCTTCCAGGGTCATCCGCCCCAGCAGGTCAGCCACGCGATGCTCAACGGCCAGCGATGGATCCAGATACGGTGGGCGAGAGTGAGCCGTTTTCTTTGGCATTTTTCCACTCCGAGATGTAGGTAGGTTCACGGCAGGCTGATGGCCAGCGGCCAGCACGACTAGCCCAGCTTGTCCAACGTATCCAGAATAATGGGGGCCGCCGACTCCCAGTTCGCCGGCAGATCCTCGGAAATCTCCAGGGCAAAGCCGCGTTTGCCGGCGCGATTGCGCTTATCAATCACCGCCTGGCGGATTTCCTCCGCCGGCCGGGCATAGAGGCCTACGTTGAAATTGCCCCAGAAGACCTTGTCGGGCCAGAGCCGGCGGCAATGGTCGTACATCATGTCGCCTTCGGGCGGCTCGGTGAGCGACTCGACCACATGGAACGGCGCGTGGGCGATGTTCTGGGCCAGCACGCTGAGCGGCCCATCGTAATGCACCAGGATGCGCTTGCCCGTCTTCTCCAGCAGCGGGGCCATTTCGCGGTACACCGACACGAGAAACCGCTCGTACCGGGCCGGCCCGTACATGTCCATGGCCAGATTCTCGCCCCAGCGGACGAACTGGCCCGGCCCCGCGGCGATCAGCCGGGTCTCCTGCTCGAAGAGCTTCTTGCGCGCTTCGAAGAGGTCGAACAGCTCCGGCACTTCCAGGGCCATGTCGAGGCAGAACTGCTCCGTGCCGGCCCAGTCGACGTTGATGATCATCATCGGCGTGCGCGTGCTGTTGATGACCACCACGCCGCGGTCGCCGGCGAAGGCCTCGGCCTTCTGGAATTCCTCGTATTGCGGCACGACCTCGGTGTGCTCAACCACCCACTGCATGACCTTGTAGTCCTGCGGGGTCTTGAGGTAATGCTCCTGCAGCCACCAATTGACATGCACCTGCTGAATCGTGCCGACCGGCGTCACCTTCCGCTGGATCGCGTGCTGTTTGCCGTCGATTTCCTTCTTCTCGCTGATCGTCTGGACGCCGTGCTCGATGTGCCGAACCGTGCGGCAGTCCACGCTCAGCCCCAGCCCCAAATCCAAGGCGCGCTGCCAGCGGGCGCTGGTGGGATCATCAATCATCCAGGAGTAAATGGAGAACGGAGTCCTCTGCGGCTCCTGGCCGTTCAGGACGGCCGTCAGGCACTCACGGTTTGTCACCGAATTACCTCCGAAGCATCCTTGGAAAAACCCGTTCAACGACGGGCCGTAATCCTGTGCGCTTGGCGGAACTTTGACAATAGTTTTTCCCTATCTTTCGCCCGCAGCCAGACGCGCGGCGTATTCCGCCGGCACGGCCTTGCCGCACTCCGGGCACGTGCCGCTGAGGTTGCCCGTCAGGTTGTAGCCGCACGCAGGACAGTGCGGATAGAGGTCCCGCCGCCATAGGCCCAGTTTCACCAAAAGCACTGTGACAATACTGCCAACCAACATCGCAGAACTGACTCCAGCGATCCAAATCCCTCCCTCGCCAAATTCAACTTCGAACCAGTCAGAAATACTTGGCAACCAAATTTGCTCGACGAAGGAAGTCTCGTACCATCTGAGGCCGAAGACGTGCAGGCACATGGCCGCACAGAGCACAGAAGTGGCCAGCATAAATTCTGCAATCATTGGGCGGAGGCGACGCCAGAGAGCGACACATATCAAAAGCAAAACCCAGAATAGCGCCGCAGGAAACCTGAGCGGCCACGGGGCGTCGATAGGCCCCAAAATCACACAGCCAGTTTCGGACTTAACAAGGAGCAGTGGTAGCTGGCGGTAACCATTACGTTCGACTTCCCAAGCACACCACTTGTCTTGATTGCCCCCCACACCCACGAAGACCAGCTTGAATTGGGTCCCGGTATTCGCGTCAGTCCAAAGGAAATCATGCCAAAAACGTCTTGGGTGAAGTTCAATAATGTTGTAAATGGTCGGGCCATAAGCAAACGATTTCCCTCCATTTAGCTCATTCTGCAATTGCTCTAATGACATCTCGTGGGGAGGGGCAAGAACATCATTATGCGGGGATACCCCAGGCCAGCTGGTGTCCCACAAGGTTTGAATTCTGACCGACGCCACACACTCTGCTTTATGTTCGCGACGTAAGGAAAGCCACATCCATCCCCAGGTCCCGGCAACGAAAAAGCACAATAAACCAACTAAGAGCCACAATACTGCCCTTGCCCGCGGCGTCAAACTCCCCTCCTTCGCGCTGTGACGTGGATGAAGCCAGATCATGCCGATTTCATATCCTTCAGTAACCCTTCCACCTCGGTCGCGATTTCCTCCACCGTTTGAACCATCATCTCGTGGCCGCGGGCGGCGGTGGCCTGGCGGGGGTCATCGGCCAGGTCGAGGGTTTTGTCGGCCGGGCCGCGGCCATCGAAGCCGGGGCCATCGACCACGGCGTAATCGATGTAGCGGAGCTTGGCCGGCAGCGGCGGCAGGGTCGAAAGCTCGACGCTGTCGGTCAGGTGCATCATCAGGCTGCCCTCGATGGCGCCGGCGTGGGCGATGCTGCCGGCCTCGATCATCTGCCGCAAGGCGGCCATGCGGACGTGCACGCGCAGCGGTCGGGTGGCACAGGCTTTCCAGCCTGTGACGTGGTTGAACTCCGCCGCCAGCCGCGCGAGCGTGGCCACCTGGTTTACCGCCCCGTGCCCATTGATGATCACGGCCAGGCGAGCTCCCACGCGGGCCACTTCCATCAGCAATTCGCGGATGATGATGCCGAAGACCTCCTCCGGGCAATACCCGCTGGCCAGCGAGTTGGCGGGAAAATCCATGCCGACGATGTATTGGTCGCGGGCAAAACCGAGATATTCCATGACCTCGGGCGAGCGCTCGCGTTCCGTCCCCCAGAACTGCGTCGGCCAGACCAGCCCGCCGGTTCTGGCGGCCACGGCCATCGCCGTCGCCTCGGCGTTGATCGGGTCGGTGCCATAGGGCAGATGCGGCCCGTGCCATTCCAACGGGCCGATGGGAACATACACAACCGGCCGCGCCGCCAGAGCCGAGTGGATCTGCTCGGGACGCAGATAGGCGATGCGATTCTCCATGGGAACTCCTGGAAAAGTCCCGTGGCATGGGCGTCTCGCCCATGAGTCCCACGGGCGTCTCGCCCGTGGTGCACAGCAAGAAACGGCCAGAACACGGCCAAGATGGCCGTGTTACTCACGGGCGAGACGCCCGTGCCACGATCGGAGGCAAATTTCATACCCGTTTTACTTCGCGGAGCCTACCGTCTGGGCCTCCGCCTGCGGCGCTTTCACGCTCGCCACGGCCGCCGTCTGGATGTGGATCACCGGCCCTTCGGCCAGGGCGAAGTTGATCGTCTCATCGACCAGGCGGCCCTCCACGGCGTCGCGGCCCCAGATCTTCAGGTTCACCTGCATCGGGTCCACGCGCCCCGTGGTCAGCGACTGCACGTTGGACCAGCCGATCGTCTCGGGCCCGAAGCTGGTCTTGACGGTCAGGCTGTCGGCGGCCACGCGACCCACCACGTGCCGACCATCGCGCAGCGTGATGATCACGCTGCCCGCCGGCGTGTGCGGCCGGCCCGGCCAGGTGATGCGAACCAGTTGGCGGACCTCGACGGCGCAGGTCTTGGCCGGCTCCAAAGCCGTCAGGTGCACCTCGAACATGTCGCCGGCCAGCGTGCCGGTCAGTTCCGACCCGCGGTTGAACCGCACGCAAAAAGGTGGAACCGCCGCCGGCGGGCTGTTGGGCTCGCGCTCCACGCACAGCAGCGACCGGCCCGGCAGGTTCACCGAGCCGTGCGGCGTTTTAAGGGTCAGGGGGAGCTTGTCGCCATCAAACGCCAGGCGATTCTCGCCCAGCACGAGCATCGGCGCTGCCGGCTCGCACGACTCGGGCCGTGCGGCCGAGAGCCGGTAGGCCAGCAGGGCGATGTCGTGGATATTCACCTCGTGCACCTTGCCCGCCGCATCGCTGATGCGCACCTGGCGGTTGGCCATCAGCCCGTTGACCACCTGGCTGTCCGTCAGCACCACGCGAACGGTGCCCTGGCCAACGCTCTGCAGGCCGACCACGCGCTCGGCGGGCAGCATGAACTGCCCATACGGCGTGGTGATGGCGTACAGGTCGTTGAGCACCGTGCCCTCGATCACCTGCCCATCCTTCTGGGTCAGCCGGTCGACCAGGGTGGGGCGCGGCAGCGTGCACATGGTGTCGGCGGCCAGCACGCGCAGGTCGGCCACGTGCAGCACGGTATTGACGGCCTCGCCCCGCCGGGCCGTCAGCCGCAGCGACCGCAGGTGCGACCAGTCGGCCGGCTCGTTGCGCTCCGCCTGCATCTGGCTCTTGCGGATGCACACGATGTTCCAGCCGGGATGAAGATCGGTTCGCGCGATGGCGGCCGTGGACCAGTGAACCCCATCGCCGATGCCCAGCTCGAACGCCTGCACGGGCAGGTCCGCCGGGCAGTACACATCCAGGCCCACACCAACACGGTCGGCCTTGGACAAATCCAGCGAAATCGCGCGCTCCCACTGCTGTAACGCGGCCTGCGGCCGGGCGTGGAAGCTGCACGGCAGCTTGATCGTCGGCCGGCCATCCACCGCGCCGACTTCGGCCGTTTCGGTCCCCTGGGCCGCCCGCCAGGCCGCGCGGAGCGACTCCTCGCCCGCGTACGCGGCATCGTCGAGGATCTCCTGCGCCATGGCCGAGGCGGACAGGGCCAGACAAACCACCCACGCCAAGATCACAACCGGGCCTCGTCCTGTAGACATGCGGCTACCCTTACGCCAACGACCGCTCATGCTGCTCAATCGCGTCCATGATGCTCCGCCCATCCCTGGCCGCCTCCAGCGCCGTCCGGAACGACTCGATGGTCAGCAGCCGGCTGATCCAGGCCAACGCGCGGATGTGCGGCCCGGTCTTGTCCAGCGGACTGGCCAAGAGCACGATCACGCTGACGCCCTTGCGGTCGACGCTGTCAAAATCAATCGGCTGGGCCGGCTTGCCCAGGGCGATCACCAGATCCGACACGCCGGCCGTCTTGCCGTGCGGCAGCGCTAACCCGTTGCCGATGCCGGTGGTGCGCACCTGCTCGCGCTCCCAGATGGCCCGGCGCACGGCGGTGACATCGCTGACGGCCGGATGGCCCGCCAGCAGTTCGACCAGTTCCTCAACCGCCGCGGCCTTGTCCATCGCCACCAGCGGCGCCTTGATGTACTCCGGTCTGAGGATCTCCGACAGCCGAAGTGCACCGTTCTGGGCGCTTGTTTGCATCTATTTGATGCTACTCGTGTTTTGCATTTTGGGCAAAGAAAAAGGCCATAGGGTGTGCAGCTCGCCTGCACACCGCCCATTCAGATCATCTCGCCGATTTCGAAAGATGGTGTGCAGCGAAGCTGCACACCCTATTCATGAA
>PMYD01000043.1 GCA_003171335.1 Phycisphaerales bacterium | reverse complement strand
TCCCCTCTTCCTACCCGATCCGAGCATGTTCGATCACTTGGAGGTGAAAGTCCTCCGCCCAACCTGATGGAGGTGAAGGGCAAGCGACTGGCAAGGGCGGCCTCGCGAGAGGTCGTCTGAAGGAAGCCATAGCGAAGATGCGGCCTGATGGACAAGAACCAGATATGAGGCTGTCGCGACAGGACGAGTGGGCAAAGAACCACGAAGTCCACGTCCATCAAGCGTCGCGGCTGTAAATCTGGCGGGCGTGCATGGAAGGCGGTCGAGCTTACCTCGGGAGACCTGGCGCGTGTCACGAGATCGTGACTGAGGGCGTCGCAAGGCGTCCTGATCCTGCGGCAGGAGTCAGCAGAGGGCGTAGTAGTCCGTGACGTCGGAAGGGCTAGAGCAGGTTAACAAATCGTGTAGCGATGTTCTTGCTGGAAATGGCCTAAAAACAGTCATTTTTAGGCCTTTCGACCGCTACAAGAAAAGCAAAAGTGCTCTAGTGAGGCACCGCAACGTCGAAAGACGCGGCTAACCGATAGGCCTGCCCGGTAACGGCGAATGAAGGCCCGAACGATTGAGAGCGGCAAGTAGGAATCGCGACTCGTGAGCGACAAGCGGCAGAAAACCCAGCAGCTTCAACTGGCCTTCACGTCAGAGAGTAGGAGTGAAGCTCCCATGGCTGACGCGCAAGGGACCGAATCGCCCGCGGCGAAGCGACAACCCGAAAGCCCGGCAGACACCGAACCCTTGATGGAGGCGGTATGTAAGCGAGAGAACCTCTGGAAGGCGTTGAAGCAAGTTCAGGCCAACAAAGGCAGCGCCGGCATGGACGGCATGGCCGTCAAGCAGTTGCCGGCCTACCTGGCCCAGCAGTGGCCGGTCATCCGGGAACAATTGCTCCAAGGGACCTATCATCCCCAGCCGGTGAAGCGCGTGGAGATTCCCAAGCCCGACGGGGGGATGCGCAAGCTTGGTATCCCGACGGTCGTGGACCGCTTCATTCAGCAGGCGGTGATGCAGATCCTGCAAGGGCAGTGGGACCGGACCTTCAGCCAGCACAGCTTTGGATTCCGCCCGGGCTGTCGAGCCCATGAGGCGGTAGCGACGGCGCAACAGCATATTGCCGACGGCTACCGATGGGTCGTGGACATCGACCTGGAGAAGTTCTTCGATCGGGTCAACCACGACCGACTGATGGCGGCGGTGGCCAAGCGGGTTCAAGACAAGCGGCTGCTGAAGCTCATCCGGGCGTTCCTGAGCGCCGGGGTGATGGAGCACGGGCTGGTCAGTCCAACCGACGAGGGCACACCGCAAGGCGGACCGCTCTCGCCGCTGCTGTCGAATCTCGTGCTGGATGAACTGGATCGGGAGTTGGAGCAACGCGGGCATCGGTTCGTGCGTTATGCGGACGACTGCAACATCTACGTCCACAGCGAACGAGCGGGCCAACGGGTGATGGAAAGCCTTGGGCGTTTCATCAGCCGCAAGCTCAAGCTCAAGGTCAATGCGGCCAAGAGCGCGGTGGCCCGGCCCTGGGAGCGCAAGTTCCTGGGTTTTACCTTCACGGCCAACCGCCAGCCCAAACGGCGGATCGCCCCGAAGGCTCTGGCCCGGTTCCAGCAGAAAGTGCGAGCATTGACGCAACGGACCCGAACGATCCGTGTGGAGAAGAGGGTTGAAGAAGTATCATCGTATCTGCGCGGCTGGGGAAGCGACTTCGGCTTCTGCCAGACTCCTTCGGTGCTGGCGTCCCTGAACTCGTGGGTCCGGCGACGGCTCCGTAGCTTCCAGTGGAAGCAATGGAAGCGGGGCCGGCGACGCTTCGCCGAGCTGGTGCAGCGTGGGGTGAGCCGCTACTCCGCGGCTATCACGGCCGGGGCTGCTCATGGACCGTGGCGCCTCAGCCGATGCCCGGCCCTGCAACAGGCCCTGCCCGATGCCTTCTGGGAGCACCTTGGCTTACCGCGTCTGACGGTCCGGTGAACGCATAACTCGATCGAACCGCCGTGTACGGACCCGTACGCACGGTGGTGTGGCAGGGACAGCCCGCGAGGGCCTACCTATGCCGATTGCCCCGCCTTTTCGGCCGCACAGGGGATATCGGCTACGGTTTTCCTGCACGTTGTAAGAAGAGTGAATTGACAAGCGGCCGTCCGAACCTGATAAATTCTCCATGGTCGACATCGTGGCCCATTACCGCCGGGTACGCCGCATCCTGTGGGGCGTGCTGGCCCTGAACTGGCTGGTCGCGGCGGCCAAGATCGCCTACGGGTACAAAACCGGCTCCTCCAGCATGACCGCCGACGGCTTTCACTCCCTGGGCGACGGCACGTCGAACCTGGTGGGCCTGCTGGGCGTGTACTTTTCCGCCCGCCCCATCGATCACGACCACCCCTACGGCCATCGCAAGTTCGAGACGCTCTTCGCCATGGGCATCGCGGCGATGCTCGTCTTCGTGGGCTACAAACTGGCCCAGGAGGGAATCCTGCACCTGCGCAGCGGGGCCCAGCCCCAGGTGACCCCCGTCAGCTTCGTGGTGATGCTGGTGACGATGGCGATCAACATCTCCGTGATGATGTACGAATACCGCCGGGGCAAGCAACTCAAGAGCGACGTGCTGGTGGCCGACTCCATGCACACCCGGGCGGACATCTTCACTTCGGCCTCCGTAATCGTGGCCCTGCTGGCCGTGAAGCTGGGCTACCCGGTGGTCGACCCGATCATCACGCTGCTGATCTCGGTGTTTATCGGCTGGTCGGCCTTTCAGATCTTTCGCCTGGAGGCCGGGCCGCTGGTGGATGAGGTGGCCATTGCCGATGTGGGCTCCATCGAGCGCGTGGTGCTGGCCATCCCCGGCGTGCAGAGTTGTCACAAGATCCGCACGCGCGGCCGGCTGGATGATGTGCACCTGGACCTGCACGTCCACGTGGATGGAAACATGACGTTGCGCGATTCGCACCTGCTCAGCCACGCCATCGAGGAAACCGTCAAGGGCGCGCTGCCCCAGATCACCGATGTCCTGGTGCACGTGGAACCCGGCCCGCCGACGGAGAAGAAGGCATAGCCGGCGGTTTGGTCGCCTCCGCCAACTCTGCTATTATCGGCCCTGGGAAAGGTTCTTCATGCGCCATGACAAGAATGTGCACGCGGCGGCTGACATCGGCGGCGGCGCCACGGTCATCTTCGAGGACCGCGAGCTTCTCGTCGTGGACAAGCCCGCCGGGATGATCGCCGGCAAGCCGGATGACCGGTCCGGCAAGACGCTCTTCCACCTGGTTAAACAACACGTGGGTAGCTCCGAGGGCCCGCGCGGCCGCACGGGCAGGCCGGGGCGCCGTCAAGGGCCCCAGCCGGCCGCCGAGCCGGTGCACACGCAGCGAGCGTGGATTATTCACCGGCTGGACGGCGATGTGTCCGGGCTGCTGGTCTTCGCCAAGACGCACACGGCGTACCTGGCTCTGAAGGACCAGCTCCAGCGCCGCCAGGTGCAGCGGCGGTACCTGGCGGTGGTGGCCGGGCAGATGCCGCTGACGGCCGAAGGCCAGTGGATGTGGATCGACGCCTTCCTGGAAGATGCCGGGCCGGGTAAACGCGTGCGCCTGGCGCGGCCGCGACAGATGGAGACGCGAAAACGCCCCGGCGCCGAGGCGCCCGAGCGGGCGGTCACTTATTATCGCGTCTTGCGGGCGGCCGGCGGTCGCAGCCTGCTGGCCGTGCGGCTGGAGACGGGCAAGAAGCACCAGATCCGGGCCCACCTGGCCGGCGAGGGCCATCCGATCCTGGGCGACCGGCTGTACGGGCGCGGCCGCGAGGCCATCGGCCGGCTGTCGCTGCACGCCTGGGAGCTGGCCTTCGCCCATCCCACGACGGGGCAGGAACTGCGATTCTTCTCGCCCCCGCCGGCCGGATTCCTCCAGCAAGTGGGCGCAAGCGAAGATTTGCTGGAGAAAGAGGCGCACGCGCTGCCGGGTGCCATGGCTGCGCCATCCGCAGCCACGCCCCGACGAGATGGTAAGAGCGTGGCTGCAAGAAGCGCAGCCACGGCACCCGGCGTAACTACGCCACCCGGCAAGGGCATGGCGGCGAAAGCCGCCGCCGCTGAGAGCGAAGCCGGCTGGGACCACGTCGCCGGCTGGTACGAGGACCTCATCGCCGGCCAGCGCAGCGATTACCACGAGGACTTGATCATCCCCGGCGTGCTGCGCCTCTTGGGCGTGCAAAAAGGTCAGCGCATCCTCGATGTGGCCTGCGGCGAGGGCCTGCTCTGCCGGCATCTGGCGGAATTGGGCGTCCAATGCGTGGGCGTCGATGCCTCGGGGCAGCTTATCGCTGCCGCGGCCCGGCTGGCGCGGCCGCTGCCGGATTACATCCGGCCGCACTATCTCGTGGGCGATGTCCGCTCCCTGGAAGCCCTGCCGGATCTGGCCGGCCAGGAGGGCCGCTTCGATGCCGCCGCCAGCGTTTTGGCGCTGATGAACCTCGATCCGATCGAGCCGGTGCTGCGCGGTGTGGCCCGCCTGCTGGCACCTGGCTCAGCGCTGACCGCGGTCATCATCCACCCCGCCTTTCGCGCCCCGGGCCAAACCTCCTGGGGTTTCGACTACCCGCCCGGCCACATCAACAAGCGCCAACGCCGCTTGGAGGCCCGCCGCGGGGGTCGCCAGCCGTCCCGCGGTCGCCCCGCGCCGCCGGCCGGCCGGATAGCCCCCGCTGCGCCAGATCCGCTCGCCGACGAAATGCACCAGTACCGCCGCGTGGAAGCGTATCTCTCGCCCATGCATCGCGAGATCGTGATGAATCCCGGCGCCGCCGCACACGGCAAACCGCCGGTAACGACGATCACTTTTCACCGGCCGATCCAGGCGTACGTGAAGGCCTTCGTCGATGCCGGTTTCCTCATCGATGCCCTGGAAGAGTGGCCCAGCCACCGCCACACCGACGGCGGCCCCTTCGCCGCCGAGCACGACCGCGCCCGCCGGGAGATCCCGATGTTCCTGGCCATCCGCGGCCGACGCGTGAGCGGCTAGCGATAATTTCCGACTCGGAAGATTTCTCGAATAATCACGGAATCGTCCCGCGGCTTGCAATCGCCCGCGCCGGCGGCCAGAATCTGCTCGTCTGGGCTGCACCGGCGCAATCGTAGTCCACGACCTTTTTTCGAAGGAGTCGCGCGATGAATCATCATTCGCTTGGCGTCCTGGCGGCGTTCGGGTTGGTCGTGATGGGGATGCTCCTCGGTTGCTCCTCGACCGCCTCGCCCTCGGCGGCACCTTCGCCCGCGGCCATAGCAGCAAATCCCCCGCCCCTCGCGCCAAAACCCGCCGCCGCGCCGGCCGCCGAGTGGCCCCTGGCGGTCCAGCCGGACCTGGCAGCGCAAATCGAGCACGCGGCGTACCTGCTGCCCGAAGACCTCGGGCCGGCGGCTATGGGTGTCGATGTGCCCACCGCCTGCGGCTCCAACCTGGTGCGCAATCCCGATGGGAAAAGCTGGCAGGTGCTGCTGTGGTACCGCCAGGCGTATGAGCACAAGACCCGCGTGCACATCGTCGACCTGGGGACGATGCAGGTCACCCGCCAGGATTTTCCGCAGGAGGAAGGCCACGTCCGCATCGAGCAGGGCTTCACCTGGTGGGGGGCTACCGCCGCCGACGGCACGCTTTTCGGGCCCCAGCCGGACACGAACACCAACGCCATCAACATTTACCGCTACGATGCCGGCAAGAAGTGCGTCGTACCCTTCGCCACCGTCCCCACGATGGGCGGCGAGCGTTCCGGCTCGGCGCTTTCGCCCAACGGCTGGATCTACGGCACGGGCACGTGGCTGGGCCCGAAGGACACGAATCACCGCGCTGCGGCGTACGGCTTTAACCCCGCCACGGGCGAGGTCCGCTCCTACGGGCCCATCGGCCCGAGAATCGACGGCCCCGCGTATGGATACACCATGGGCTGCTGTGACACGCACCTGTACGTCGCCTGCGGGCAGATTCCCTGGTACCTGGTGGCGGTGGACCTCCAGACGGGCGAGCAGACCGTGCTGGATACCGCCCCGGAAGGCGGCTTCCAGATGCGCATGAGCATCACCTCGCACTACGGCGGCGCGGAGGCCGTCGTGCAAAAGGGCGATGATGCCCCGCCCCAGCGCTACTGGCTCTATCACGGCAAGGTCATTCCCAAAGCAGACGACACGCCGCCGTGGGGCGACCTCAAGGAACCCTTCCCCCCGGCCATCCCGGCGCCGCAGATTTACCTCAATGAAACGTACCCCGACGCCAACGGCCACGCCACGCTGTGGTGGCGGGCCAGCGATCAGGACGCCTGGCAGGCCTTCGGCCTGGAGGGCGTTGAGAAACATCCCCTGAAGATCCACCGCCTGGTGCGGCTGGACGATGGCCGGCTGTGGGGCACCGCCGATGGATATAAAGGTCGATTCCTCTTCGACCCCGCCACGCGCAAGATCACCACCCTGGGCGATGGCGCCTCCAGCATCTACGCCGTGGCCACCTGCGGGGGCAAAGTGTACTGGAGCGGCTACCCATCTGGACCCATCTACAGCTTCGACCCGAACAAGCCCTGGACGCTCGATAAGGGCTGCCCGCCGGATGGGCGCCAGATCGGGGCACAGGACCCCCCAAGCAACCCGCGGCTCATGCACGCCGCCAACGCCATCTTCCGCCTGACGCGCGTGAAAAAGATGCTCTGGGCCACGGTCGCCGCCGACGGCAAGGTGTATTTCGGCGGCAAGGGCCTGCGCGATTACCTCGGCGGCAGTCTGAGCTGGTACGACCCGGCCACCGGCAAGATCGGCGGGATGTGGAAACCGTTCAGCACTTCGCCCATCGCCTATCTCACCACGACCCTGCGCGGCCGGTACGTCCTGGCCTCGACCACGGCCAGGAAGGTGTTTGTCTTCGACACCCAGAGCGGCGAGGTGGCCGGCGACTTTGAGCCCGTACCCGGCGCGACCAAGGCCGGGCCGCTGGTGGAAGTGGCCCCGGGGCGGATGCTCGGCATCACCGATGACCCCAACAACCGCCAGGGCAGCATCCTGTATGGTGTGGAGGCGCCCTCCGGCCGCGTGATCTTCCGCCGGAGCGTGCCCTACGCGCTTCAGTTCACCTGGGCCGAGGGCACCGACCAGACGGATTTCGTCAAGGGCCCCGATGGAGCTGTGTGGACCTACCTGGGCAACGCCCTGGTGCGGATCGACCCGAAGGATGTCCGCGTGGATGTGCTGGGCAAGGTGTACGAGTTCGGCACGATGTGCTTCGTCGGCGATGACCTGTACATGACGGGCACGACGCGGATGCGCTGCTACCGCAATATCGTCCGCAATGCGGCCGCACTGGCCCATGCCAGTGCGCAGGCGGCCGGCCGGGCGGTGCCGATCGGCAAGAGGCCGGCCGATGCGCCGCCGGTGTGCATCGAGATCGAGGCCGAGGCGGGGGCCCTTGTGCCACCCATGGTCGCCATCTCGGATAAGGATGTCTCCGGCGGCAAGTACATCTCCAGCGATGCCGACTCGGAGGGCATGGCGCTCTACGACTTCTCCGTGCCAACCGCCGGCTCGTATGTCATCTGGGCACGCGTGTACGGTCCGTCGTCCTCGTCGGATTCCACCTTCGTGCTCATCGACAACGGCACGCAGGATATCTTCGACATGGCGGAGGACAATCACGGCGTCTGGCAGTGGAAACCTGTGAACGGCCGAGGCAGCGGCGGGCCGCTGACCCTGAACCCGCGCCTCTTCCCGCTCGCCGCCGGCCAGCACCGGCTGATCATCCGCGGCCGCGAGGCGGGCGCGCGAATTGACAAGCTGGTGATCACCGATGACCTGAACTACAAGCCGCAGTAGCGGCGGAGCGAAGGTCTGTTAGCGCATGCCGAGTTTGGCATCCGAATATGCCAAGGATAGCAGTCTGGACTGATGGGATTGCCATTTTGGCAGTCGATTTGAAGCAATCAAGGAAATTACTCTCTGAAAAATGAAATAGATAAGTTCGCTTCCGTCAG